>NZ_JBHYDW010000057.1:20013-24276 GCF_051860475.1 Elioraea sp.
GAACCGCGCCCGACGGCGCGATGACGACGAGTGCCGAGACCGCGGACGCCGACAGAACGGTGGCGCGCCGCATCGTTCCGCGTGCAAAATCTCGTATGAGCGCTGTGGAGGCAAGCCCCATCAGCGCCCACCCCGCGGCGAGACCCGCGAGCGCGGTCGCCGCGTGCGCCACCAGTTCGCTCGACCCCGTCCAGCTCCAGAGCAGGGCGCGCGGCAGCAGCACGAATACGGCCGCCGACGGCATGATCAGGATCGCAAGCACCTGCGCGGCATGGTCGAGGGCCCGTCGCGCCTCGCCCTCCTGCCCGTTCGTCACGGCCGCCGCGACCCGCGGAAACCAGACAGCGCGCACCGGCATCGTCAGCACGCCGAGCATCTGTGCCACCTGGGCGACCAGCGCATAGGCGCCGAACGCGCCGAGTGTCAGGATCGCCGCCCCGGCAAGGCGGTCGATCAGCATGAACCCGGTGCCGAGCAGCGCCAGCGCGGAGACGTCGCGCACATACGCCGTAGCCCCAACTAGCGAGGCGCGCGCGGGCGGCAGACCGCGCCGCAACCTTGCCCGCAGGACGGCTGCCGTGCCCGCGCCCGCCAGCGCCTGCCACAGCAGCACGGCCCGCACATCCGTAAGCCCGCCCAGGACCAGCACGACCGCCCCGCCCCAGCGCAGCATGGCCCCGGCGGCCTGGATCAGCGCCGCTTCGACCTGTCGCCCCCGCCCGTTGAGTCCGGCCTGGTACAGTCCGGTCGGCCAGAACGCGGCGGCGGAAAGGGTTGCAAGCGCGAGGCCGCCGGCGAGCTCGGCCCGGGGCCACGCACTCGCAAGCACGCCGGCGAGCGGCCAGGCGAGCACCGCCCCGAGCAGCGCCACCGCCAACGCCGAGGCGAGCAGGACGCGCTCTGCGGCCGCGAGCAGCGCTGCTCCGGGTGCGGTCCCCTCCGCCGCGAGCCGCCGCGTCAGCGCGGTCGACGCGCCGGCATCAAGGACGCCGAGCAGCAGCAGAAGCATCGTGGTGATGCCCAGCAGGCCGAATCCGTCCAGCCCCAGCCCGTGCACCAGGACGGGCGCCGCGAGCAGTGTCGTGGTGGTCTGCACGGCCTGGGCCGCGAGCAGCACGACGAGGCTGGTGGAGATGCGAGTCGTCATGCGCCGCCGATCAAGCCCGCACCGCGTGGCGGCGGCAAGGCGGCCTGTCCGCAGGTCAGGGGCGCTCGGCCTCTGCGCGCTCGGCGAGGCGGGTGCGCGCCGCCGGGGTCGGCCGATGCGCAAGCCCGAAGACGTCGCGGGCGAGAAAGTGTCCCGTGAGGCGAAGCCCCGCCGCAATGTCGGCGCCGCGTGCAGGCACGTCGCCGAGCAGGAATGCCGGCAGCACGAACAGGCGCTCGGCCCAGTCGCCCGCGCCCTCGGCCGTCACCGCGCGGCCCGTGCGCGGCGAGACGTAGACCAGGCCCTCGCGCCTGCCTGTCACCGCGCAGGCGGAGAGGTCGAGCCCGTAGCCCAGCTCAGCGAGCAGCGCGACCTCCCAGCGCACATAGTCGGGCGCGAGCGATGCGCCCTCGCCGATGCGGACGAGCAACGCGTGCAGTCCCTCGTAGGCGAGCGGGTGCGGCTCATGCTCGGGCAACGCTGCCTCGGCGACCGCGCAGGCCGAGGACAGCAGTGCCAGCGACCACGGGTCGTCCATCGCGGCGGCGGCGATCGCGGCGAGCGGCTCGCCGGTCAGATGGCCGAGCTGATCGGCGACGCGCGCGGACCAGGACACGGCCAGCACATTGCCCGGCTGCCAGACGCCGCGGCTCCGCGTCGATGCGCCACCCCGCACATGGCCGTGCCAGTGCCCGTGGCCACGCGCGAGCACGGAGACGATGGCGTGGCCCTCGCCGTGCGGCCGGGCGGACAGCACGATCGCCTCATCCTCCCAGCGTTCCATGTCAGGGCGCGGGGTCGACCCTCACCCTGACCCTCTCCCGCGGGCGGGAGAGGGGACCCGGCGGCGACATCAGGTCCCCTCTCCCCCGGGAAGGGGAGAGGGTCAGCGTGAGGGGGACCCTCGGACGCATGCACCTCACTCGGGATCGAGCCCCATGTCGCGCAGCCGCGACCGTTCCTCGTCCCAGCGCTCGCGCACCAGCACGTGCAGGAAGAGGTGCACGCGGCGGCCGAGCTCGCGCTCGAGTTCGGCGCGCGCGGCCGCGCCGATCGCCTTCAGCCGCGCCCCGCCCTTGCCGATCACGATCCCTTTCTGGCTGTCGCGCATGACCACCACGGCGGCGCGGATCGTCACCGAGCCGTCGGCCCGCTCCTCCCAGGTCTCGGTCTCGACCGTGGTGCCGTAAGGCACCTCCTCGTGGGTCTGGCGGTAGATCTGCTCGCGCACGATCTCGGAGGCGAGAAGCCGGTCGGGCTGATCCGACAGCTCATCCTCCGGGTAGAGCCAGGGGCCTTCGGGCATGGCCGCGGCAAGCCGGTCGAGCAGCCGGTCGACGCCGTCGCCGGTCTCGGCCGAGATCATGACGGTCTCGGCGAACGGCGCGATTGCGTTGAGGTCGCGCGCGAGCGGCAGCAGCCTCGGGGCGGCGACGAGATCGACCTTGTTCAGCGCGAGCCAGAGCGGGCGGCCGGTGCCGCGCAGCCGCTCGGCGATCGCGCGCACGCCCTCGGTCAGGCCGGCCTTCGCATCCACCAGCAGCAGCGCGAGATCGGCATCCGAGGCGCCCGACCAGGCGGCCTTCACCATCGCCCGGTCGAGCATCCGGCGCGGGGCGAAGATGCCGGGCGTGTCCACCAGCACGATCTGGCTGGTCCCGCGCATGACGATCCCGCGGATGCGGAATCGCGTGGTCTGCGCCTTGGGTGACACCGCGGCCAGCTTGGCGCCGACCAGCCGGTTCAGCAGCGTGGACTTGCCGGCGTTGGGCGCGCCGAGGATGGCGACGAAGCCCGCCTGTGTTGCGCTCACGACCCCGCCTCCAGCCGGGCGAGCAGCGCGGCCGCGGCGGCCTTCTCGGCCTCGCGCTTGGTGACGCCCGCGGCCTCGGCGCTCTGCTCGCCGACGCTCACCGTCACCGTGAAGCGCGGGCGGTGCGACGGCCCCTCGGCGGACACCGTGCGATAGGCCGGCAGCGCGAGCCCGCGCCCTTGCGCCCATTCCTGCAAGGCCGTCTTGGAGTCGCGTGGTGCGTCCGCCAACGCCGCGACCTCCTCGGCCCAGTGCGCGCGGATGAAGTCGCGCGCGGCGGCGAGTCCGCCGTCCAGGTAGAGCGCGCCGATCAGCGCCTCGCAGGCGTCGGCGAGCACGGTGGCGCGGCGGCGCACCCCCGTCGCCGCCTCGGAGGCGGGCACGATCAGTGCCTCGCCGATGGCGATCCGCCCGGCGACCGCCGCCAGTGTCTCCTGATTCACCAGATGCGCGAGCCGCTGGCCGAGCCCCCCTTCCCGCTCGCCCGGGAAGCGCTCGACCAGCCACTCGGCGATGACGAGGCCGAGCACGCGGTCGCCCACGAACTCGAGCCGCTCGTTGCTGGCGAGTCCGCGGTTGCGCCCCTGGGTCAGGCTGCGATGCGTCAGCGCCTGGCGCAGCAGGCCCGGATCCGCGAAGCGGTGCGCGAGACGGTCGGCGAAGTCCCCGCTCACCTGATCGCGTCGAGGAAGCGGCGGAAGCGCCAGTTCCAGACCTGCCAGAACGGGCCCTCGTGGCTGAAGAAAATGATCTCGGCCCGGCCGATCAGGTTCTCGACCGGCACGTAGCCCACGCCGCCCGGGCCGAAGTCACGGCTGTCGGAGGAGTTGTCGCGGTTGTCGCCCATGGCGAAGACGTGGCCGGCGGGGACATGGAACTCCTGCGTGTTGTCGAAGCGCTCGGTGTCGCTGAAAACGCAGATGTAGTAGCTGCGCTCGCCCGGCAGGGTCTCGCGGTAGCGTCGGCTGCGGATGCGGGTGCCGGTGCCGTCCTCCTCGCAGAGCCCGGCGGACTCGCGCCTGGTCGCGGTGCCATTGAGGTAGAGCACGCCGTTGATCATCTGCACCCGGTCGCCGGGCAGGCCGACGATGCGCTTGATGTAGTCGGTGGTGTCGTCGCGCGGCCAGCGGAACACGGCGACATCGCCCCGGTCGGGCATGGAGGCGAAGATCCGCCCCTCCCACAGCCGGGGCGAGAACGGCATCGAGAACCGCGAGTAGCCGTAGGAGTACTTGGAGACGAACAGGTAGTCGCCCACCAGCAGGGTCGGCACCATCGAGGCCGAGGGGATGTTGAACGGCTC
>NZ_JBHYDW010000058.1:0-7175 GCF_051860475.1 Elioraea sp.
TTCACCGCCTCGATGATCACCACGCCGGCGGGACGTGGCCCGAGCCGCCGGCCAAGCCGCTCCCACGCCCCTGCGGTGCGGAGCAGCGGCCGCCACGCGAAGGGCGGCAGGTAGAGCGCGCCGTCGCGGCGGAGCTCGCGGAACAGCGTGGTCTCCAGCACGCGCGCGAGCTGGTCGGCCGAGAACGGCCGTCCGTGGCCGAACGGCGTGCGCTCGGCATAGGCCCACCAGCCGGTGCGGTTCGGCACCACCACCATCAGCCGCCCGTCGTCCTTCAGCACACGCCACGCCTCGCGCAGCATGCGCCGCGCGTGGTCGGCGTGCTCCAGCGCGTGGATCATCAGCACGCGGTCGAAATGGAGGTCCGGGAACGGCAGGCGGGTCTCCTCGGCGACGCAGGCGAGGTTCGGGCGGTGGCGCGGCCAGCGCGCGGGACCGATCTGGGCGGGCAGGCAGGCGACGGTGCGGTCGCGCGGCTCGGTGCGCCAGACGCGCAGATAGGGCAGCGCGTAGCCGAGCCCGAGGGTGCGCGCCCCCGGCATGACCGGCCAGAGCGCACGCAGCCTCGCCCGCAGCGTGGTGGTCACCACCTTGCCGTGCGGCGAGGCGTAGAACCGGGTGAGGGCGCCGGCATCCTCCGCCATGGACCCGTCATACCACGCACGGCGCGCGATCCGAGCGCCCCGATCGGTTGGCCGGGGCCGGCGCGGATGCTAGGACGGGTCATGGCGACCATCGAGATCGTTCCCGTCCCCGCCCTCTCCGACAACTATGTCTGGCTGCTGCGCGACGCCGCGACCGGCACCGTCGCGGTGGTCGATCCCGGCGAGGCGGCGCCGGTGGAGGCGGCGCTGGCTCAGCGCGGCTGGGAGCCAGCGCTGATCCTGCTGACGCACCATCACGGCGACCATGTCGGCGGTGTCGCGGCGCTGAAGGCGGCGCACGGCGCGGCGGTGATCGGCGCGGCGGCGGATGCCCACCGTCTGCCCGCGCTCGACCGGGCGGTGACCCCGGGCGACGCGGTCGCGGTGGGCGAGTGCCAGGCCGTCGTGATCGACACGCCGGGACACACACGCGGCCACATCGCCTACCACTTCGCCGAGGCGGGCGTGCTCGCCTGCGGGGATACCCTGTTCAGCCTCGGCTGCGGGCGGATGTTCGAGGGCTCGGCGGAGGAGTTCTTCGCCGCGCTGAGGCGCCTCGCGGCGCTGCCGGACGACACGCTGGTGTTGTGCGGGCACGAATACACCCAGTCCAATGCCCGCTTCGCGCTGACGGTGGAGCCGGACAACCAGGCGCTACGCGCACGCGCGGCCGAGGTCGAGGCGCAGTGCGCGGCCGGGCGGCCGACCGTGCCGGTCACGCTCGGCGTCGAGAAGGCCGCCAATCCGTTCCTCCACGCGCGCGACGCCACCGAGTTCGCGGCGCTGCGCGCGGCCAAGGATTCCTTCCGCTGAAAGGACGTTCCGCGTGAAGCTGTTCCACTCGCCCGCAAGCCCGTTCGTGCGCAAGGTGATGGCCTGCGCGATCGCGCGCGAGATCGACGACCGGATCGAGAAGGTCTGGTGCGACGTGCACGCCGCGCCGCCCGACCTGCTGGCGGTCAACCCGCTCGGCAAGATCCCGACCCTGATCGGCGCCGACGGGATCGCCTACATGGACAGTCCGCTGATCTGCGAATACCTCGACGGGATCGGCCCCGCCGCACCGCTGTACCCGACCGACCGCAGCACGCGCATCGTGGCGCTCCGGCTGCACGCGCTCGGCCACGGGGTCATGGAGGCGGCGGTGGCGCGGCGCGGCGAGAGCCTCCGTCCGGAGGAGTCGGCGCGGTCGGCGGCGATGGCGCGCATGCGCGATGCGATCGCGCGCACGCTCGATCTGCTCGAACGCGAGGCGGACAGCCTGATGGGCCCGTTCACCATCGGCTCGATCACGGTGGGCTGCGCGCTCGGCTATCTCGATTTCCGCTTTGCGGCCGAGCCCTGGCGCGAGGCGCATCCGAAGCTCGCCGTCTGGTTCGAAAGCGCCTCCAGGCACCGCGCCTTCGTCGAGACCGTGCCGGCGGCGCCGACGTGACGCGATGAACCTGCTCGATCCCCGCACCGATGCGGATGCGGTGATCGGCGCACTCGCGCTCGCGCCGCACCCGGAGGGCGGCTGGTACCGCGAGACCTGGCGCGATCGGCCCGCGGATGGCTCGCGCGGCGCAGGCACCGCGATCCTGTTCCTGCTGAAGGCCGAGGAGGTGTCGCACTGGCATCGTGTGGACGCGGCTGAGCTCTGGCACTGGCACGGCGGCGCACCCCTGGTGCTGACGGTCTCGCCGAACGGCCACGACGCCGAGGCAATGTGGCTGGGCCCCGACCTCGGCGCCGGGCAGTTGCCGCAGCGGATCGTTCCGGCGCATTGGTGGCAGACCGCGACGAGCCTCGGGCGCTGGACGCTGGTCGGCTGCACGGTCAGCCCGGCGTTCCGCTTCGAGGGCTTCGAGCTCGCTCCCCCCGATTGGCGCCCGCTGCCACGGTGAGGGCGCTCGCGCTCGCGCTGCTGCTCGCCGCCTGCGCGGCACCGCCCTCGCACGTGCAGACCACGCTCTATCTCGGCCGCGCGATCCCGGCCGGGGGCACGGTGGATGACCGCGCGGTGGAGGCCTTCGTCGCCGACACGGTGGCACGCCACCTGCCGGCGGGGTTCACGCTGATCGCCGGGACCGGCGGCTGGCGCGATACCGCGACGGGCCGCACGATCACCGAACCGACGCTGGTGCTGATCGTCGTGCACCCGGCGGGTGCGCGCGGCCCCGTCGAGGCGGTGGCGGCGGCCTGGGCCGAGCGGTTCGGCCAGCAGGCGGTGCTGCGCGTCGAGCAGCCGGTCAGCGATCTGCGGTTCTGAGCCCGGTCGCGACCAGCGCGCCGGCGACGACCAGGGCGCAGCCGAGCCAAAGCGTCGCGCCGCCCTCGGCGAGGCCGGCGAGCACAAGCCAGAGCGTCGAGAGCACCGGTGCGACGTAGGCGAGCACGCCAAGCAGGCGCAGATCGCCGTGCTTCACCCCGTGGTCCCAGACGAAGAAGGCGAGCCCCACGGGGCCGAGCCCGAGCCCCAGCACCGCCAACCACGCCGCGCCCTCCGGCCAGCGCGTCGTCTCGAAGGCGAGATGGACGAGGCAGGCCAGCACGGCGGTCGCGAGGCAGAACCCGGCCACCGCGTCGGAGCGCACCTCGCCGAGGCGGCGGTTCAGCACCGAGTAGCTCGACCAGGTCAGCGCCGCGCCGAGCGCGCAGCCATAGCCCGCGAGATGGGTGGGATCGAAGCCGGCGCCGCCGCCGATCGCGAGCGCGCAGCCGCCGAGGCCGAGCGCGGCGCCGAGCAGATGCCGCGGCCCGAGGCGCTGCCCGGGCAGGAGCCCCGCGAACAGCACGATCAGCAGCGGCCAGAGATAGTTGATGAGGTTCGCCTCGACCGCCGGCGCGAGCGCGAGGGCGGCGAAGTAGAAGGCGTGGTAGCCGAACAGCCCGGCAACGCCGAGCGCCCAGGCGCCCCAAGGCACGGCAGCCGCGGCGGCGTCGCCGTACCGCGCGCGCACCGCCATGCCGGCCGAGCCGGCGATCGCGAAGGTCATCGCAACGAGCTGCAAGGGCGGCACGCCGCCCGCCAGCACCGTCAGGATCGCGAGCGTCGACCATAGCGCGACCGCCAGCGCACCGATCGCGGTCGCGCGCGACACCGCGTCCATTCATTCCTCCATGTGCTGCGGTGCGCGCGGTGTCCCCCGCGTACACGCCCGCGTCAAGCGGGTTGCGGCACTCCCCCGCGACGACGCAGCATCAGCCGCGCAACCATCCGGGAGGCGAACGGCGATGACACGACACCGCATCCTCAGCCTCGACGGCGGCGGCGCCTGGGCCCTGATCCAGGTGCGCGCGCTGATCCATCTCTACGGCCTGAATGCACGCGGCCACGACGTGCTGGCGCAGTTCGACCTCGCCGCCTCCAACTCGGGCGGGTCGCTGGTGCTGGGCGGGCTGCTGATGGACCTCACGCTCGAGGAGCTGCTGGCCCTGTTCCTCGACCAGCGCAAGCGCGAGAGCATCTTCGCCGCGCCGGGGATCTGGCCTGGCCGATACTCCGCGACCAGCAAACTCGCGGGCCTGCGGGCGATCCTGGGCGACTGGGACAGGCCGCTGCCCGAGATCGGCTCGCGCACGGGCAGTCGCGGCCGGCAACTGCCGCATCTGCTGATCTGCGCCTACGACCTGCCGGCGCAGCGCGGGCATCTGTTCCGCTCGGACCTCAATTCGCCCTCGGCCGCGTTCGAGCCGCCGCCGCGCCGGCCCTCGGCCAGCCTTGCCGAGGCCATCCATGCGAGCTCGAACGCGCCGGTGCTCTATTTCGACGACGCCGCCCGGTTCGGCGGCGGCATCTACTGGGACGGCGCGATCGCCGGCTGGAACTGCCCCGCCGCGATCGCCACGGTCGAGGCGCTGGGCTATGGCTGGCTCGCCAAGGAGATCGCGCTGCTCGCACTCGGCACGGCATCCGTGGCGGGGCGCGAAAGACCGCTCGCGCCGCCCTCGGACGACATGGGGCTGAAGCTGCGGCGGATCGGCATCGAGATCGGCTACATGCTGCGCGCGATCCTGAAGGAGCCGCCGAACAGCGCGCCCCTGCACGCGCACATCATGCTGGGCGGGCGCCTGCCGACCAACCCGGCCGATCCGGTCGAGGACGGGCCGGTGGTCCGGATGAGCCCGAATCCCAACCTTACCAACGTCGATCCGCCCCATGCCGCGCTCGCCGCGCTCGACATGGATGCCGTCGCCGACACGGACGTCGCGCTGATCGTGCGCCTGTCGGACCGCTGGATCGCCAACCAGGTGCCGAACGAGCCGGTGCGCGCGAGCCGCGTCGGCACGCCTGAGATCGGCCATGCCACGCTCGCCGGTGCGGTGGCTGCCTGGCAGCGCCTGGCGCCGCTGCGCTGATTCCGGTCGCGCCCGGCCCAAGGACGGGTAGAGTTGGCGGCGGAGGGGTCAACCCTCCGTCCCCTTGCGGGATGGCGGGCGCCCCGTAACCTCGGGACAGGCCGCGCGCAGAAGCGGCCGGGGAGACGCCGCACATGCCAGAGAAAGATACCCCCGCCCCCAACGGCAACGGCCGGCACGGGCCGCGCGCGATCGCGCTGGTCGGCCCGCAGGGGGCGGGGAAATCGACGCTGTTCGAGGCGATGCTTGCTGCCGCCGGCTCGCCGCTCAAGCGCCCGACCGAGGCGCGCGACCGCACCATGGGCACCGAGACGCGGCTCGCCCACTGCGCCTATCTCGGCGACAGCTTCGCGCTGCTCGACTGCCCCGGCTCGGTGGAGTTCGCCTACGAGGTGTCCTCGGCACTCGCGGTCACCGACATGGCAGTGCTGGTCTGCGAGCCCGATCCCACCCGCGCGCTCGGTCTCGCGCCGGTGTTCCGCATGCTCGAGGAGCAGGGCGTGCCGTGCCTGGTGTTCGTCAACAAGGTGGACACGATGGCCGAGGGCAGCGTGCGCGAGACCTTGGAAGCGCTGCAGACGCAGTCGCGCCGGCCGCTCGTGCTCCGCCAGGTGCCGATCCGCGAGGGCGAGGAGATCACCGGCTATGTCGATCTCGTGAGCGAGCGCGCCTATCGCTACCGCCGCGGCGAGCCGTCCGAGCTGGTTCGCATGCCCGAGGCGGTGGTGGAGCGCGAGCGCGAGGCGCGCACGGTGCTCGCCGAGACGCTGGCCGATCACGACGATGCGCTGCTCGAGAAGCTGATCGAGGATTCGGTCGCCACCCCGGAGGACCTCTATCGCGTGATGCACCAGGATCTCATCACCGGCGCGGTGGATGCGGTACTGCTCGGCTGTGCCGAGCGCGGCGGCGGGGTGCGGCGGTTGTGGAAGGCGCTGCGCCACGACGCGCCCGACGCGACGGAGACGGCGGCGCGCCGAGGGCTCGACTCGGCCCTGGAGGGGCCGGTCGCGCAGATCTTCAAGAGCGTGCACACCGGCCATGGCGGCAAGCTCTCCTATGCGCGGATCTGGCGCGGGCCCCTGAAGGACGGCACCACGCTCGACGGCACGCGGCTCGGCGGCATCACGCGCTTCCCGGGGCTGGAGGCGGAGAAGGTGGCGGAGGCGGTGTCTGGCGATGTGGTCGCACTTGGGCGCCTGGAGGGCCTTGCCACAGGCAGAACGATCTCGACGGGGAAGGAGACGAAGCAGCTCCCCTTCCCCGCCCCGCTGCCGCCGGTGCATGCGCTCGCGGTCGCGACTGAGGACCGCAAGGACGACGTGCGGCTCACTGCGGCGCTCGGCAAGCTGATGGAGGAGGACCCGTCGCTGTCGGTGAAGCAGGACGCCGAGCTCGGCCAGATCCTGATCGAGGGGCAGGGCGAGATCCATCTCCAGGCGGCGGTGGCGCGGCTCGGCCGCGCGCATGGGGTGAAGGTGACGGTCGCGAAGCCGCGCACGTCCTATCGCGAGACGATCCGTCGCGCGGTGCGCCAGCACGCGCGGCTGAAGCGTCAGACGGGCGGGCACGGCCAGTTCGCGGACGTGACGATCGAGATCGAGCCGCGCGGTCGCGGCGATGGCTTCGAGTTCATCGACAAGATCGTTGGCGGTGTGGTGCCGCGACGGTTCATTCCGGCTGTCGGCGAGTCCGCCGAGGAGTCGACGCGCAAGGGTCCGCTCGGCCATCCGGTGGTCGATATCGCGGTGAGGCTGGTGGATGGCGGGTTCCATTCGGTGGACAGCAGCGACATGGCGTTCGCGACCGCGACGCGCATGGCGATGCAGGAGGGTTTGGCCGCCGCCGGTCCGGTCCTTCTGGAGCCGATCCACCAGGTGTCGGTGCTCGTGCCCAACGGATTCACGGCGGCGGCGCAGCGCCTGCTGTCGGAACGCCGAGGGCAGATCCTCGGCTACGCGGAGCGCGATGGTTGGCCCGGCTGGGACGAGGTGCAGGCGCTGGTGCCCGCGGCGGAGATGCACGGGATGATCATCGAGCTGCGCTCGATGAGCATGGGGCTTGGCAGCTACGTGCACAGGTTCGATCACCTCGCCGAGGTGCAGGGCGCGGCGGCGGCGCGGGCGGCGGCGGGGGGCTGAGGTCCCAGGGGGGCGCGGGGGGGGGGGGGGGCCCCCCCCCCCCCCCCCC
>NZ_JBHYDW010000058.1:7185-24112 GCF_051860475.1 Elioraea sp.
GGGGTGTGGTCGGGGGGTGTCTGTGTACCACCGCGCGGGGGGGGGGGGGGGGGGGGGGGGGGGGGGGGGGGGGGGGGGTGGGGGGGGGGGGGGGGGGGGGGGGGGCCCCCCCCCCCCCCCCGCCCCTTTATTTTGATGGGGGAAAGGGCCGAGGGGTTTCGTTTGCTTCGCTGGCCCGAGGGCCAGCAGGGGTTTCGTTTGCTTCGCTGGCCCGAGGGCCAGCTACGCTGTCCCCTCTCCCCCAGACCCCCTATCCCATCAACCGATCCACGAACGCCGGCACCACCTCGGTCGCCCGGCCATGGATCGCCTCGTCGAACAGGTGACTGCCCTCGCTCGGCTCCAGGTTCAGTTCGACCGTGCGCGCGCGCCCGCGCACCTCGGCGACGAACCCGGCGGCCGGATAGACCGCACCCGAGGTGCCGATCGAGAGGAACAGCCCGCAGTGGTCGAGTGCCGCGCCGATCGCCTCCATCGCCAGCGGCATCTCGCCGAACCACACCACGTGCGGCCGCATCCCGCCCGCGCGACCGCAGGAGGGGCAGGGCGTCGCCACCGACAGGTCCTCGCGCCACGGCATCACCGCCTCGCACAGGCGGCAGCGCGCCTTCGCGAGCTCGCCGTGCATGTGGATCAGGTTCGCCGTGCCGGCGCGGTCATGCAGGTCATCGACGTTCTGCGTCACCACCGTCACGCCGCCCGGCCAGTCGCGCGACAGACGCGCGAGCGCGTGATGCGCCGCGTTCGGCTGCACGGCGGGGTCGGTGATCTGCCGCCTTCGCGCATTGTAGAACGCGTGCACGCGCTCCGGATCGCGCGCAAACGCCTCCGGCGTGGCGACATCCTCGATCCGCACTTTGGCCCAGATGCCGTCGGCGTCGCGGAAGGTGGCGAGTCCGCTCTCGCGCGAGATGCCGGCGCCGGTCAGAACGACGATCGCGGTATCGCGCCCGATCAGCCGCACGACAGGCCGAACGCCGAGAGACCCTCCTCGAGGTAGTCACCGAGCAGCGGCATGCCGACCAGGTAGTCGTCGGCGTTGCGCAGGTTGCGCTCCTTCGCCGTGTGCACCGCCTCGTCCCACTCCGAGACGTCGAACTCGCCGCGGCCGATCCAGGCCAGCGCGATCAGCGCCGCCTGCTGGTCCTCGTTCATCTCCGCGATCGCGTCGCGCAGCTCCTCGGCGATCGTGTCGCCCTCCTCCTCGAGCAGATGCGCCTCGGGATCGTCCTCGTCGGGATCGGAATCGCCGTCGCCCGCCTCCTTGGCGTCGAAGGCGCGCGCACGTGCGATCACCCAGCAGACGGTTTCGGTGGAGATGCCGAGTTCTGGAACGTCATCCTCGTCAGCCATGGCCCTGCCCTCAGTCGCGCGCCGCCTCGTGCATCGGGCGGTGTCGCCGTCATGGACGACTCTCGGCCGGAGTGTGCAAAGGTCGCTTTCGACCCTCAAGGGAATTGTTCGGCCCAGCCCGGCACCGCATGACGGACATCGTGGTGGCACGGCCGGGGCGGGGTGCGATAGCTTCCCGCCGCCTGCGACCGATCGAAGAGAAGCCTTCAAGGAGGAGCGATGCGCATCCATGCATCCGTGCTGGCTGCTGTCCTGGCGTTCGCGTCCGGATCTGCCGCCTCCCAGCCGGCATCTCCGCCCACGCCGCCGGTCGGTGTCATGCAGGTCGCCAAGGAGGCGGTCACCGAGACCGTCTCCTTCGTCGGCCGCATCGAGGCGATCGACCGGGTGAACCTGGTGGCGCGCGTCACTGGGTTTGTCCAGGAGCGCACCTTCCGGGAGGGCCAGGAGGTGGAGCAGGACGACCTGCTGTTCGTGATCGAGCGCGCGCCCTATCTCGCGGCGGTCGAGTCCGCGAAGGCCACGCTGGCCTCGGCCGAGGCGGCGAAGGCGAATGCCGATGCCCAGCTCGCCCGCGCCGAGGAGCTCCTGCGCACCCGCGACACCTCGCCCGCCGTGCGCGATCAGCGCAAGGCTGAGGCGGAGATGGCGGCCGCCAGCGTGCTCGAGGCGCAGGCGGCGCTGACGCGGGCCCAGATCAATCTCGACTACACCCTGATCCGCGCCCCCGTGGCGGGCCGGATCGGCCGCGCCGCCGTCTCGCCCGGCAACGTGGTCGGCCCCGAGACCGGGCCGCTCGCCCTGCTGGTCGGGCAGGACCCGATGTACGTCACCTTCCCGGTGAGCCAGCGCGTCTTCCTCGATCTCGACCGCGAGGCACGACGGGACGCCGAGCAGAAGCTCCGCGTCCGCCTGCGCTTCCAGGACGGCTCGCGCTACGACCAGGCCGGCCAGATCGACTTCGTGGATGTCACGGTTGCGCAGGGCACCGACACGGTGACCGTGCGCGCGCGCATCGACAACCCCGACCGCCGGCTGATCGACGGCCAGTTCGTCACGGTCGCGGTCGAGGGGCCGGAGCCCGAGCAGCGCGTGGTGATCCCGCAATCGGCGATGTTGCTCGACCAGCAGGGCGCCTTTGTGTTCCTGGTCGAGGACGGCAGGGCGGCGATCAGGCGGCTCCGGCTCGGCCAGCCGCTCGAGGGCGGACGGATCGTCGTCGAGGAGGGGCTCGCCGGCGGCGAGATGCTGATCGTCGACGGGCTGCAGCGCGTCCGACCCGGCCAGTCCGTGCAGGGCGTGCCGGCCGCGCCGCGCCCGGCGCGCGGCGGCTGAAGCGATGATCTCGGCGGTCTTCGTCGATCGGCCACGGCTCGCGGTCGTGATCGCGATCGTCACCACCATCGCCGGGCTGCTGGCGCTGAGCCGCATCCCCGTGGCGCAGTATCCCGACATCGTGCCGCCGCAGGTCAGTGTCACCGCGCGCTATCCGGGCGCGAGCGCGGCGGTGGTCGAGCAGACCGTTGGCCAGGTGATCGAGAGCCAGGTGATCGGCGTCGATCGCATGATCTACATGCGCAGCCTCTCGGCGAATGACGGCACCTACCGGCTGAATGTCAGCTTCGAGCTCGGTACCGATCCGGACATCAACACCGTCAATGTGAACAACCGCGTCCAGGTGGCGCTCGCCGGGCTGCCGGCCGAGGTGCGCCAGCAGGGCGTGACGGTGAAGAAGCAGTCCTCGGCGATGCTGAACGTGATCGCCGTCCATGCGCCGGACGGGCGGTATGACGGGCTGTTCCTGTCGAACTACCTCACCATCAACGTGCTCGATGTGATCAAGCGCGTCCCCGGTGTCGGCGATGTGACACTGTTCGGGCCGCTCGACTACGCGATGCGGGTTTGGGTGCAGACCGAGCGCCTCGCGCAGCTCCGGCTGACACCGGCCGAGGTGGTCGCGGCGATCCAGGCGCAGAACGTGCAGGCGCCGGTCGGGCGGATCGGTGCCGAGCCGATCAGCGACGACCAGCAGCTCCAGCTCACCATCACCACGCGGGGACGGCTGACCACGGCGGAGGAGTTCGCCGCCATCGTGATCCGCGCCAACCCCGACGGGTCGACGCTCAGGCTCGGCGATATCGCCCGGATCGAGCTCGGGGCACGACTCGCCGACGTGCGCACGCGCTTCAACGGCCGGGACGGGCAGCTCTTCGCCGTCTACCAGGCGCCGGGGGCGAACGCGGTCGCGACCGCGCGCGCCGTGCAGGCGGCGATGGCCGAGCTCGCCGCGCGCTTTCCCGATGGCATGCAATGGACCGTTGCCTACGACGCGACGACCTTCGTCAGCGAGACGATCCACGAGGTGCAGAAGACGCTGATCGAAGCCTTCGTGCTGGTCGTGCTGGTGGTGTTCCTCTTCCTTGGCAATCTGCGCGCGACCCTGATCCCGACCATCGCCGTGCCGGTGAGCCTGATCGGCACCTTTGTCGCGCTGCTCGCCCTCGGCTACTCGGCCAACACCGTCAGCCTGCTGGCGATGGTGCTGGCGATCGGCATCGTCGTCGATGACGCGATCGTGGTGGTCGAGAACGTCGAGCGCGTGATGCACGAGGAGCCGCACCTCGCGCCCGGGGACGCGGTGAAGAAGGCGATGGCCGAGATCACCGCGCCCATCATCGCGATCACGCTGGTGCTGCTCTCGGTCTTCGTGCCGATCGCCTTCATCCCCGGCATCTCGGGCGAGCTGTTCCGCCAGTTCGCGGTGACGATCTCGGTCGCGATGGTGCTCTCGGCGATCAATGCGCTCACGCTCTCGCCGGCGCTGGCGGCGGTGCTGCTGCGCCCCGCGCACGGCCCAAGGCGAGGGCCGATCGCGGCGATCATGCGCGCGATCGACGCGACCGCGAACGCCTATGCCGGCGTGGTGCGGCGGCTGGTGCGGATCTCGGCCGTCTCGCTGCTGATCGTCGCCGCCTGCATGGCCGGCGTCATCGGCATCGCACGCATCACGCCGACCGGCTTCGTGCCGGAAGAGGATCAGGGCGCGTTCTTCGTGCAGATCCAGCTGCCCGACGCGGCCTCCGTGCCGCGCGCGCTCGCGGTCGCCGAGCAGGTGGAGCGGATCGTCGCCGCCGATCCGGCAGTGGCCAATGTCTCGACCATCGTCGGCTTCAACTTGCTCGACGGCGCGGCGCAGTCGAACGCCGCCTTCATCATCGGCCTCCTGAAGCCGTTCGAGGAACGGCGCGATCCGGCGCTCGCGGTGCAGCCGGCGCTGGCCCGCATGGGTGCGGAGCTCGCCACCATCCGCGACGGCATCGCCGTGCCGCTGAACGTGCCGCCGATCGTGGGCCTGGGCACCGGCGGCGGCTTCACCTTCATGCTCCAGGACCTCGAGGGCCGCGACCCGAAGGAGCTCGCCCAGGTCACGCGTGGGCTGATGGTGGCGGCGAACCAGCAGGAGGGGCTCGCACGGGTGTTCTCGACCTTCAGCGCCTCGAGCCCGTCGATCCGCCTCGATCTCGACCGCGACAAGGCGGCCACGCTTGGCGTGCGCGTCGCCGACGTGTTCGCGACACTGCAAGCGGTGCTCGGCGGCGCCTATGTGAACGACTTCAACCTGTTCGGCCGCACCTGGCAGGTGAACCTCCAGGCCGAGGCCGAGGACCGCCGCGCCGTCGGCGACATCCTGCGCATCCACGTCCGCAACGCCTCGGGCGAAATGGTGCCGATGCGCAGCCTCGCTGAGATCCGCGTCGACGAGGGGCCGCAGAGCATCACGCGCTTCAACAACTACCGTGCAGCGCAGCTTCTCGGGACCGGGGCGCCCGGTGTGTCGTCCGGCCAGGCGCTCGCGTTGATGGAACAGGTCGCCGACCGCACCCTGCCGCAGGGCTATGCCTATGAGTGGTCCGACATCTCGTTCCAGGAGAAGCGCGCCGAGGGCCAGACCGCGGCGATCCTCGCCATGGCGGTGCTGTTCGCCTACCTGTTCCTGGTCGCGCTCTACGAGAGCTGGACCATTCCGGTGCCGGTTCTGCTCTCGGTCTCGGTCGGTCTGCTCGGCGCCTTCCTCGGCATCCTGGTGGTGCAGGCGCCGCTCGACCTCTATGCGCAGATCGGCATCGTCGTGCTGATCGCGCTCGCGGCGAAGAACGGCATCCTGATCGTCGAATTCGCCAAGGAACAGCGCGAGAGGGGCGTGGCCCTGCTCGATGCCGCGACCGAGGGTGCGCGGTTGAGATTCCGGCCCGTGATGATGACCTCCCTCGCCTTCATCATGGGCCTCGTGCCGCTGGTCACGGCGTCGGGCGCGGCCGAGATCGCGCGCCGCAACGTCTCGGTCGGCGTGTTCGCCGGCATGATCGCCGCCGCGCTGCTGGGCATCTTCGTCATCCCGATGCTCTACGTGGTCTTCCAGGGGTTACGGGAGCGGATCAAGGGCTGGGCCGGACGGAAGCCTGCGCCCGAGCGCGCGCCGGCGGAGTAGCAGCGCCCGCTATCGACGCACGATCGCCCGCAGCAGCCCGGCATAGCGCGCCGCCGAACGGGACCAGGACACGTCGGTCGCCATCGCGTTGCGCTGTAGCCTCGGCCATGTCGCCGCATCGGCGAACAGCGTGCCGCCACGACGCAGCGCCGCGGCCAGCATCCCCGCGCTCGGCGGGCTGAACACGACTCCGGTCCCGCATCCGGCCGAGAGTGCCACCTGATTTGCATCGACCACCGTGTCGGCAAGTCCGCCGACGCGCGCGACGATCGGCACCGCGCCGTAACGGAGCGCGCAGAGCTGGGTGAGGCCGCACGGCTCGAAGCGCGACGGCACGATGACGCAGTCCGCACCGCCATAGATCAGTCGGGCGAGCCGTTCGCGGTATCCCGTTTCGATTCCGACGCGGCCTGGATGCCCTTGCGCCGCTGCCCGCGCGCGCGCCTCCAGCGCCGCCTCGCCGCTGCCGAGCAGCGCGAGCACGCCGCCGGTGCTGAGCAGCGCGGGCAACGCATCGAGCAGCAGGTCGATGCCCTTCTGCCAGGTGAACCTGCCGATGAAGCCGAACACCGGCGCAGTGGCGCTTGCCGTCAGTCCGAGCGCCCGACAGAGCGCGGCACGGTTTGTCGCGCGCGGCGCAGGGTCGGCCGCGTCGTAGCGAGCCTCGAGATGCGGATCGCGCGCCGGGTTCCATTCGGCCGTGTCGATCCCGTTGAGGATGCCGTGCAGCACGTCCGCCCGCCCCGCCAGCAGACCGTCGAGACCCATCCCGCCCTCGGGCGTGGTGATCTCGTCGGCATAGGTGGGGGACACCGTGCTGATCGCCTCTGCATACCACAGACCCGCCTTCAGAAAGCCGACACCGCCGTGGAACTCGACACCCGCAAGCGCGAACGCCTCGGCCGGCAGCCCGAGCAGCGGAAACAGCGACGCCGCAAACCCGCCCTGGAACGCGAGGTTGTGCACGGTGAACAGCACCGGCACCTGCGCTCCGCTGTGACGCAGATACGCCCCCGCCAGGCCCGCCTGCCAGTCATGCGCGTGCACTGCGTCGAAGCCCCCACGCACGGCGAGCCGCGCCGCCGCCGCACCGAGGGCGGCGAACCGTACGCCGTTGTCCGGCCAGTCGTCTCCGCCCGGACCAAGATATGGGCTGCCGGGCCGCTCGAACAGCGCGGGCGCATCCACCACGGCGAGGTCGAGGTGACCCGCGCGTCCGCCGAGCACCCGCGCGGCACCGCCCGGCAGTTCAGCGAAGCGCCCAATCTCCTCGGCGCCCTCCAGCGCGCGCAGCACGGCCGGATAGCCGGGAAGCAGCGTCGTCACCGCCACGCCTTCAGCCGCAAGCGCACCGGGCAGCGCGCCGACGACGTCTGCAAGCCCACCGGTCTTGATCAGCGGCACCGCCTCGGAGGCGACGGCAAGGACGCGCATCGCCGCGCGTCAGGCGAGACGCTGGATCATCGGTACGGTGATCAGGCAGATCCCGCGCTCGGTGCGCCGGAACCGCGCCGCGTCCGCCACCGGATCCTCGCCCACCACCAGGCCGGGCGGGATCTGTACGCCGCGATCGACCACGACATTGGTCAGTCGCGCGCCACGCCCGACATCGACCTGCGGCAGCAGCACGGCGCCGTTCAATGACGCGTAGGAGTGCACATGCACGCCGGTGAACAGCAGCGAGCGGTGCACCGCAGCGCCCGAGATGATGCAGCCCCCCGAGACCAGTGAGGAGACGGCCTCGCCGCGCCGGCCGGCCTCGTCATGGACGAACTTCGCCGGCGGCACGACCTCGCCATAGGTCCAGATCGGCCAGTCCTGGTCGAACAGGTCGAGCTCCGGCACGATGTCGGTGAGGTCGATGTTCGCCTCCCAGTAGGCATCGACCGTTCCGACATCGCGCCAGTAGGGCGCGGCCTCGGCGGAGGAGCGCACGCAGGAGCGCTCGAAGCGGTGCGCGACCGCGCGGCCGTTGCGGACAAGATACGGAATCACGTCCCGGCCGAAATCGTGCGTCGAGCCTGTCTCCGCCGCGTCCCGCCGGAGTTGATCCACCAGCAAGGGCGTGTCGAACACGTAGATGCCCATCGAGGCGAGTGCCCGGTCGGGCTGGCCCGGGATCGGGGGCGGATCGGCAGGCTTCTCGACGAAGTCGACGATCAGCCCGGTCTCGTCCACATGCATGACGCCGAAGCCGGTCGCCTCCGCCCGCGGCACGGTGATGCAGGCGACCGTCACATCGGCCTTCGTCTCGACATGCTGCTGAAGCATCACCTCGTAGTCCATCTTGTAGACGTGGTCGCCGGCGAGAACGACGATGTGGCGTGGCGCATGATCCTCGATGATGTCGATGTTCTGGAAGATCGCGTCCGCCGTGCCGCGATACCACATGGTCTCGGAGACGCGCTGGCTCGCGGGCAGGATGTCGAAGCTCTCGTTGCGTTCGGGGCGCAGGAAGTTCCAGCCACGCTGGAGATGGCGGATCAGGCTGTGCGCCTTGTACTGCGTTGCGACCGCGAGCCTGCGGATGCCGGAGTTGATCGCGTTCGACAGCGCGAAGTCGATGATGCGCGACTTGCCGGCGAAGAACACGGCTGGCTTGGCGCGCCGGTCGGTCAACTCCATCAGCCGGGAGCCGCGTCCGCCCGCAAGCACGAAGGCCATCGCGGTGCGCGCAAGCGGAGCGGGAAGAGAGGCTCGGCCGTCAGCAATCATGTCGCATTCCCCTGGTTCGCCTGATCCTGCCAGGGGACGAGGACGGAGCGCCAGCCCGGGCGTCAGCCGCCGCGGCGGCTCTCCAGGGGCGCGCCGGTCTCGGCAGGCTGCGCCGCGATGCGGCGGGCAACCGGAATGTTCCAGATCTTGGTTGCGTACTCCGCGATGGTGCGATCCGAGGAGAACCAAGCCATGTGCGCGGTGTTGAGGATCGTCGCGCGCGTCCAGGACGCGGGCTCGCGCCAGAGCCGGTCAACGCGGCGCTGTGTGGCCCAGTAGGCCTCGAAGTCGGCCGCGACCATGAACGGATCGGCACCCCGCAGCGAGGCGACGAGATCGCGGTAGCGATCCGGCTCGTCAGGCGAGTAGGCCCCCTGCTCCAGTGCGTCAAGCACGGCCGCCAGACGCGGCGCCGCCGCGATTGCTGGCCATCCCCCGGTCCCGCGCGCGCGCCGCTCCGCCACCTCGTCCGCGTTCAGCCCGAACAGGAAGATCGTGTCCTTCGGCACGCGCTCGGCGATCTCGACCGTGGCCCCATCGCGGGTGCCGATGGTCAGCGCCCCGTTCAGCGCCAGCTTCATGTTGCCGGTGCCGGAGGCCTCCATGCCAGCGGTGGAGATCTGCTCGGAGAGGTCGGCGGCCGGCACGATCAGTTCCGCTGCCGAGACGTTGTAGTTCGGCAGGAACACCACCTTGAGCAGGCCGTGCAGAGCCGGGTCGTCGTTGACCGCGACGCCGATGTCGTGCGCGAGCCGGATGATCAGCTTGGCGCGGTGGTAGCTCGCTGCGGCCTTGCCGGCGAACACCTTCACGCGCGGCTCCCAGCCACCTGCCGGATCGGCACGGATCGCCTCGACCAGCGCGATCGTCTCGATCAGGTTCAACAGCTGGCGCTTGTACTCATGGATCCGCTTGATCTGTACGTCCATCATCGCTGCGGGGTCGATGACCAGTCCCAGTTCCGCGCGGATCGTCTCGGCGAGCGCCTGCTTGTTCTGCCGCTTGACCAGGGCGACGTCGCCCTGGAAACCGGCGTCCTCGGCGAGCGGAACGAGTCCCTCCAGCGCACGCGGATCGTCGCGGAACTTCGGCCCGATCGCGGAGTCGATGAGGGCGCAGAGGCGCCGGTTGGACTGGTGCAGCCAGCGCCGGAAGGTGATGCCGTTGGTGATGCCGACGATGCGCCCCGGCGCCACCCGGTCGAGGTCATGGAACACGGTGCGTCGCAGGAGGTCGGTGTGCAGCGCCGAGACGCCGTTCACCCGGTGCGAGCCGATGAAGGCGAGATGGCCCATGCGCACGCGCCGCTCGGCGTTCTCGTGGATCAGGCTGACCGAGGCCGCGAGCGCGTCGTCGCCAGGGAAGCGCTCGCGCAGATCGGCAAGGTGACGCGCGTTGATCAGGTAGATGATCTGCATGTGACGCGGCAGCAGCCGCTCGATCAGCCCGACCGGCCAGCTCTCCAGCGCCTCGGGCAGCAGGGTGTGGTTGGTATAGCCGAACGATCCGATCGTGATCCGCCAGGCCTCGTCCCACGGGATGCGATGCTGATCCAGGCAGATCCGCATCAACTCGGCGATCGCGATCGCGGGATGGGTGTCGTTCAGCTGGATCGCCACCCGATCCGGCATCGAGCCCAGACCACCGTAGACGCGCAGGTGGCGGCGCACGAGATCCTGCAGGGCGGCGGAGGTGAAGAAGTACTGCTGGCGCAGGCGGAGTTCCTGCCCGGCCGGCGTCTCGTCGCCCGGGTAGAGCACCTTGCTGATCGACTCCATCCGGACGCGATCGGCGAGCGCACCGACATGATCGCCGCGGTTGAACGCCTCGAGCTTCAGCGGATCGGGTGCGCGTGCCGACCAGAGCCTGAGCGTGGTCATGCTGCGGCCGCGCCAGCCGACCACCGGCGTGTCGTAGGCGACGGCGTGGACGAGCTCGTCCGGACGCCAGACGCAGGGTCCCTCGGCGAGCGAGCCCTCGACCCAGCCACCGAAGCCTATCTCGGGCGCGATCTCGGGCTTGGCGAACTCCCAGGGATTGCCGAGCGCGAGCCAGTCCTCGGGATACTCGTGCTGCCAGCCGTTCGTCACCACCTGGCGGAACAGCCCGTGGTCGTAGCGGATGCCGTAGCCGAAAGCCGGCACGCCGAGGCTCGCCATGCTCTCCATGAAGCAGGCGGCAAGCCGGCCGAGGCCGCCATTGCCGAGGGCGGCGTCGGGCTCCGCCATGCGGATGCGCTCGAACGTGACGCCGAGCGGGGCGAGCGCGTCGTTCACCTCCTCGGTCAGGCCGAGATTGTCGATGTTGTCCCGCAACAGCCGGCCGATCAGGAACTCGAGCGACAGGTAGTAGACCTGCTTCGCGCCCGTCTCGTAGGCGGAGCGCGTGGTCGCCATCCAGCGATCGACGATCAGGTCGCGCACCGCGCGTGCGGTCGCCATGAACCACTCGCGGTCGGAGGCCGCGTTCTGGCTGCGGCCGACGTCGTAGGTGAGCTTGCGTACGATCGCGTCGCGCAGCATCGCAGGGTCGCGACGCGCGCCGCTTCGTGCTTCGGTATCGAGTGTCACGCTTGGTGTGGTCTCCGCCTCGGCCTGGACACCAGTGGACCATACCGGGGCAGAGATTACTAGAATGGCTGCTGCGCGTGGAGCCTGCCGGCACGCGCCCCGGCGTAACAATTCATGTCACAGTTTTTCGGCGGCATGACGTGACGCTGAAAGCATGGCGATCCGCCGCCTCGTGTCAGGCTGCCCGAGACACGCGCCGCCGTCCGCCGGCAGGCGGCGGCGCCAGTTCGGATGCCCATCGACCGTTCCGGGCAGGTTCGGCTGCTCGGCAAGCGCACAGGCATCCTCGAGCGGCAGCAGCGTCAGCACCGAGGCGGCCGAGCCGACATGCCGGATCGCCGCATCCGCGACCGAAGCGGCATCCGCCTCTCCGGGCGGCGCGCCCGATGCGGCACCGGAGCGGCACATCGCCTGCCACAGCGCGGCGCGGTCGCGGTCGCGGGCCGCCTCCTCGGCGTCCGCGCTCGCCGCGTCCGGGAAGCGATCCAGTCGCCGTCGCCAGTCGATGTCGCGCCCCTGCCACCAGCCGACGACCGTCGGCAGGTCGTGCGTCGTCGTCATGGCCACGGCGCGGCGGGACCAGCGCGCGGGATCGGTGAACACGCCGGCGCCGTCGCGCTCGAACCAGAGCACGCGCATGCCGAGAACCTCTGCCGCCTCCAGTCGGTCTCGGAACCCCTCCGGCAGCGTGCCCAGATCCTCGCCGATGACGATCGCGCGGTGCTCCCACGATTCCAGCGCGATCAGGCGCAGTAGATCGTCGAGCGGGTAGCGGACATAGACGCCCTCGCGCGCCGTCGCGCCGGGCGGGATCAGCCAGAGCCGCGCAAGCCCCATGACGTGATCGATCCGGACCCCACCGGCGTGGCGCAGCGCAGCGCGCAGCACGCCGAGGAACCCCGCATAGCCGGTATCGGCGAGCGCGGTCGGCGAGAACGCGGTCAGCCCCCAGTCCTGCCCGAGCGGCGAGAACGCGTCCGGCGGCGCGCCCACCGATACGCCGGTGAGAATCTGCTCCGGCGCGGACCAGGCCTGGCTGCCCGCGGGATCGGCGCCGACCGCGAGATCGGTGATCAGCCCGATCGCCATGCCGGCGTCGCCGAGCCGTCGTTGCGTCTCGGCAAGGCTTGCATCGGCGAGGAACTGGAGGAAGGCATGGAACGCGGCCTCGCCCTCATGCGCGCGCGCGAAAGAAGCGACCTCGGCACTGCGCGGATCGCGGAACGGTGGCGGCCAGCGTCGCCAGTCGTACGCGCCGCCGCGGGCGACATGGTGCGCGTGCAGCACTTCAAACCGCGCGTGGTCCTCCAGCGGCCGGCCCTCGCGCGCGCGGAAGGCGGCGAAGCGCGGATCATCGGTGTGGCGTGCGAACAGGGCGCGAAACGCCGCGAGCGTGCGGGACGAGACCGCCGGCCAGTCGACGAGGTCGCCGTCGTCGACCGCCGGAGCCGATGCGGCGCCGGGGAACACCAGCGCCGGATCGGCATGCAGCGGGTTGAGGAACAGGCGCGAGGACGGTGCGTAGGGACCGTAGCGATGCGGGTCGGCCGCGAACAGCGCGTGCTGGGGGCTCATCGCGAGGCACGCGGCCCCCTCCCGTGCGGCCGCCTCGCCGAGCAGGGCGAGCGCGCCGTGATCGCCGACGCCGCGATCGCCCGCGCGCCGCAGCGCGTAGACCTGCGCCGCGAGACCCCAGATGCGCTCGTTCCCGTCAAGCGAAACGCACCGCGGCGGCGCGGCCGCGACGGTGGCGCGCCGCCCGCCGAGCTCCAGCACGTGCCAGCCGGGGACGTCGAGCGCCGGCAGACGGGGCTCGCCGTTCCAGCCCGCGACCAGCGTGCCCTCGCGCGTCGTTCCGTTCTCGAGGACGAGCCGCCACCGCTCGCCGACGGTCGCCGCCGGTACCGCGACGCCGTCGGCCCCAACCGTCATGGTCAGCACCGGCGGCAACGCGGCGGCGCGGGCGGCCAGCGCCGCGCGCGAGGCGGCGATCGCGGCCTCGCGGTCGGCCGGAAACCCCATCGCGGCAAGCACCGCCCGCAGCGTATCGGGCGCGACGGTGTTGATCCGGCCCGCATTGTCGCGCCACTCGACCGCGAGCCCGGCCTCCTCGGCGAGTGCGCGCAGCCCGTGCCCGCTCATCGGCGCGCGCCCCCCAAAGTGCAGGCGAGCAGCACGGCGGCATGCGGCGCGAGCTCGATCGCGGTGCCGTCGGCAGGCTCCTCGGCCGCGTCGGGGGCGGCGCTGTCGAGCACGCGCACCCAGTCGAGCGGCGGATCGGGCAGGGTGAACCGATGGGCCACCCGGTCGGCGTTCAGCAGCAGCAGCGTCGCCTGCGCGACACCGCCCTCGATCCAGACACGGCGCAGCGCGAGGGTGTGGCCGGGCTGCGACCAGCCCTCCGGCGTCTTCAGCTGGCCCTCGGCATCGAACCAGGCCGTGTCGGCGAGGCCCGGCCAGGGCTCCACCGCGCCGTGCAGGAACCGGGCGGGACGGAGCGGGGCGAGGCGCGCGCGGGCGGCAATGCAGCGTGCGACGAAGGCACGCAGCCTCCTCATCGCCGGCTCATCGGCGCGCACCCAGTCGATCCAACTCACTGCGTTGTCCTGGCAGTAGGCGTTGTTATTGCCCTTCTGCGTGCGGCCAAGCTCGTCGCCAGCGAGCAGCATCGGCGTGCCGGACGAGGCGAACAGGGTCGCGATCATCGCGCGGCGCACGGATGCGCGCGTCGCGTTGATGGCGGCATCATCGGTCTCGCCCTCGACGCCCCAGTTGCGGCTGTGGTTATGGTCGCCGCCGTCGCGGTTGCCCTCGCCGTTCGCCTGGTTGTGCTTGCGCACATAGGCGGCGACATCGTGCAGCGTGAACCCGTCATGCGCGGCGACGAAGTTCACACTCGCCCAAGGGCGGCGGCGACGCCGGTCGAACAGCTCGGCCGACCCGGTGAGCCGGGCCGCGAGCTCCGGCCGCACACCGGCATCACCGCCCCAGAAGCGGCGGACCGTGTCGCGAAAACGGTCGTTCCACTCGCCGAATCCTGGGGGGAAGCGCCCCAGGTGGTAGCCGTTCGCGCCGAGATGCCACGGCTCGGCGATCAGCTTCACGCGGCCGAGCACCGGGTCCTGGCGGATCGCGTCGAAGAACCCCGCGCCGGGATCGAAGCCATGCTCCTCGCGACCGAGGATCGATCCAAGATCGAAGCGGAATCCATCCACCCGATAGGACACCACCCAGTGGCGCAGGGAGTCCATCACCATCTGCAGCACGCGCGGATGCGTGAGGTCGAGCGTGTTGCCGGTACCGCTGTCGTTCACGTAGCGGCGGCGGTCGTCGGGCGCGAGCCGATAGTAGGAGGCATTGTCGAGCCCACGCCAGCAGAGCGTGGGCCCGGTCTCGTCGCTCTCGCCGGTGTGGTTGTAGACGACGTCGAGGATGGCCTCGATGCCGGCCTGGTGCAGCTGACGGATGGCGGTGCGCAGCTCGTCGCGCGCCTCCGGTGCGGTCAGGTAGCGCGGCTCCGGCGCAAAGAAGCCGAGCGTCTGATAGCCCCAGTAGTTCGACAGGCCGCGCTCGAACAGCACGCGGTCGTGCAGGATCGCCTGCACCGGCAGGAGTTCGACTGCGGTGACGCCGAGCCGCGTCAGGTGCTCGATCACCGCCGGATGCGCGAGGCCGGCGAAGGTGCCGCGCTGCGCCCCGGGCACGGCGGGATGACGCATGGTCAGGCCGCGCAGATGGGCCTCGTAGATCACGGTGCGGTCCCAGGGCACGGCGGGCGGGCGGTCGTCGCCCCAGGGGTAGTCGTCATGCGTGACGACGCATTTCGGCACGTAAGGGGCGCTGTCGCGGCGGTCGGGCGTGCGTTCGCTCTTCGGCTGCGCGCCGGCGAGCGCATCCGACCAGCGGAGCTCGCCGCGGAGCTGCCGCGCATACGGGTCGAGCAGCAGCTTGTTCGGATTGAAGCGGTGCCCGGCCGTCGGATCGAACGGCCCGTGCGCGCGCAGCCCATACACCATGCCGGGTCCGGCGCCGGGCAGGTAGCCGTGCCAGACCTCGTCGGTACATTCGGGCAGGTCGAAGCGTGCGAGCTCGTGGCGACCGTCGGCGTCGAACAGGCAGAGCTCGATCCGCTCGGCATGGGCGGAGAATACGGCGATGTTCACGCCGAGCCCGTCCCAGTGCGCGCCGAGGCGGTGCGGCGATCCGTGATGGAGCCGCTCGGGCAGGCCCGCGGGCCGCACCGGCGCGGCGGCGCGTGCGGAGGCAGGGGCGAACGCCGGGGCGGGAAACGACTCGGTGGTCACGCGACCGGACTATAGGGGAGCGCGCGCGGCGGCGTCATGTGCGATGGCGCGAGGGAAGCCGATCGTGCGAGGCTCGAGGGGACGGAGGACGAGATGCAGGACCGATACGAGCGCGCTCTGATCGTGGGTGTGGGTGGCGGGCTGAGCGCGTCGCTGGCGCGGCTGCTGGCACGCGAGGGGATGCGGGTGGGGCTTGCCGCTCGGTCGGTGGAGAAGCTTGCCGGGCTGGCCGCCGAGACCGGCGCGGTGACGCAGCGCTGCGACGCGACAGCCGCGGCGGAGGTAGAGGCGCTGTTCGCGGCGATGGATGCCGCCCTGGGCGGGCCGCCGGACGTGGTGGTGTACAACGCGAGCTACCGCGTGCGCGGGCCGTTCGTGACGCTCGATCCGGCGGAGGTGGCGCGAACGCTGGCGGTCTCGGCCTTCGGCGGGTTCCTGGTCGCGCAGGCGGCAGCGAAGCGGATGCTGCCGGCGGGCAAGGGCGCGATCCTGTTCACCGGCGCGTCCGCGAGCGTGAAGGGCTACGCGCAGTCAGCGCCGTTCGCGATGGGCAAGTTCGCCCTGCGCGGGCTCGCGCAGAGCCTCGCGCGCGAGTTGCAGCCGCAGGGGATTCACGTCGCGCATGTGGTGATCGACGGCGGCATCCGCTCGGCGCGGCGGCCCGAGCCCGCGGATGCGCCCGACTCGCTGCTCGATCCGGACGCGATCGCGCGCAGCTATCTCGATCTGTTGCGCCAGGACCGTAGCGCCTGGGCCTGGGAGATTGAGCTGCGGCCGTGGGTGGAGCGGTTTTGAGAATCGTGAGGGTTACACTCGGACTCCGTGCCGGCAGAGCGTACGATAGAATATGGTTGTCGCCGAGTCGGGCGCAGGTCGGGTCAGTGCACCGGTGACGGGCTTTCCTGGGTCGCCTGTGCTGCGAACGATAGTGAAGTATATCACCTGAATTGGAGGAAGGATATGAGTTTCCCGCACCCAGCAAGCAGACATAGTCTGCTCATTCCCGTCAAGCACAAGATATTTGTAAGCTATCATCATGGGAATGATCAATCCTGGTATGACATCCTATCGAGGACATTTGATGATCAGTACGATATCATTTCTGACAATTCTTTGGATCGAAGGATAGATAGCACAGATGCTGAGTATGTAATGAGGCGCATCAGAGAGAAATATATTACTGGAAGCTCGTGCACGATCGTGCTGATTGGAGAATATACGTGGGGTAGAAAATACGTTGACTGGGAGATATCAGCAACGATCGAGAAGGAACACGGTCTGATTGGTGTTCGACTTCCAACCGCCCCGGTGGGAGCAGACGCAAAGGTCACAGTTCCAGGAAGATTGTATGACAATATTCAGTCCGGATATGCAGTTTGGACAAGCTGGGCAAATCTTACTTCTGGGATTGACGAGTTTAGAGCCCATCCGGGAAGTTCTGATTCACGCTGAGGAGGTTGCGGCGAGGCGTCGGAGCATGATGCGGATCATGGCCA
>NZ_JBHYDW010000059.1:0-24049 GCF_051860475.1 Elioraea sp.
CGCGCGCAGAGACCATCGCGCCGGCCAGCGCCGCGCCGAGGCACGGCCGGGCGGTCTCGGTGCCGATCGACGAGGCGGGCAGGCCGGCCGCGCGCCGGCGCACGCGGAGGTAGGGCGGGGCGGCGGAGGGCTCGATCGCGTCGAAGCCGAGACTGCGCACCGAACCGTCCTCGTAGAGCAGCATCGGCACGGCAACGCCGCAGGCATCGCCGGGCGTCCCCCTCGCAAGCGCGCGGCGCCAGCCCCGCGGGCCGGCAAGCCCCGCGCCGCCGAGGCAAAGGTAGCGGTCCGCCTGAACGGCGCGTGCGCCGATCTCCCAGGCCTCGGTGACCTCGAGGTCCTCGTCGGCGAGGGCGATCCCGGGATCGAGGCCGTAGAACGCGGCTGCCGCTTCGAGCGCGGCCAGCGGCGCACCACGCCATTCCGGTCCAAGAACGACAACCAGCGCTTCCTCGCCCCTGACCGGAGGGTCGTTCAGGAAGCAGGAGAACGCGGCCGCCGGCGGGCCGTCCGGCGCGGGTAGGGCCAGCACGAGCGCCGTCGGCGCGGGTCTCGGCGCACGGCGCACCGTCGTCTCCGGCGGCTCGACCGCCCCGCCCGCCGCCCCGATCAGCGGCGCAAGCGCCGCCTCGACCACGGCAAGCCCCGTGGGCTTGAACAGATCGACGGTGGCGGCGGCGCGGCGCAGCAGCGACCTCACTGGCCCGGCGACCGGCGCTGCGGGCAGGAACGCGACCTCGCCGTCGGTGAGTTCGAGCGCGAGATGGAGCGCCCCCGCCATCTCGGGCAGCGCACCTGGCAGGAAGGCCGCAAACCCGTGCAGATCGCCGGTCACGGCGGCAAAGCGCGGATCGGCGCGGAACCCGGCCGACACGTCCGGCCGCGCAACGCGCGTCCAGCGCCGGTCCATGCGTGCGGCGAAGCGGGGCGGATCGCACAGCGCGACCGAGGTCACCGCGCCGGCGGGATCGAGCAGCCAGCCCATCACATAGGCACCTTGGCCGGGCAGCGCGACGACCACATCCAGCGCCGTGGCGACCGGACGGCCAAGCCGCGAGATCGTCTCTGAGCCGGCATAGACCGGCCGTGCGGCACGCTTGATCGCCGAGAGCGTCGCCGGCGGAGCGGCGAGCCGCGGCAACATCCCACGCAGATGTGCCGCGGTCTCACCCCGCTCGAGCAGCGTCCGCGTCGGCAGGACTTTCCGCCGCCGCAGCCGTCCCTGCGTCACGACATGCACCATGCCGGGACCCTGGATCTGGACACCGGCGGGCAGGGTCAGGAGCTGCACGAGTCCGGAGGCGGGGGCGGCGATGTCAGGACGCTGGAAGGCGGCCGTGACGATCGGGGTGCGCAGCACGGCGTGCTCGACGAGGATCGCCTCCGCCTGCGGCTCGGCGGCGTGGCCCCAGCCCTGAAGCATCAGCGCGTCCGCGGTGCGGCCGAGGATCTCGATCACGCCGTCCTCCTCGGCGGCAGCGGCGAGGAAGCTGCGCAGGGCGCTGCGCAGCGCAGTGCTTTTCGGCGCCGCCATCGCGAGATCGGACAGGAACACGGCGAGCTCCGCCGCGCGGCCGTCGGCGCGCGCCGCGATCGCCGCGCCGAGCGCCTCGGCCGTGGCGAGCGAGGCCGGCCATTGGCCAAGCGCGCGATCCGGCACGCCGTGCGCCTGCACCGTCAGCGCCGCGCCCGCCGCAGGCAGCGCCTCGGCGAACTGCGCCACCGCGGCGAACCACGCCCGGCCCGGCGTGGCGCGCGGCCACGCGGTCAGGCGCAGCTTGCCGATGGCCTCGCTGCCGGCTCCGGTGAGGACGCCGAGGCGCGGCAGTCGCGCATCATGCTCGCCCAGCAGGAGGGCCACATCACGGCCGATCCGCGCGGCCGCGACCAGGCCCAGCGGGGCGCCTGCCGGCGCCTGCGCTCGCGGAGCGAGCATCACCGCGGCGATCATGCGGCCCTCCGCGCACGGCGCGCCGCACTCGATCCGGTCGCACGCCTGCGCGCCGCTGCTGCACCCGGCACGGCGACTCCGAGCGCGGCATAGAGCGCGAGATGCGCCTCGACCGCGGCATCGATGCCGACCGGAGCGCGGATCTCACGCACCAGCGCGCGCCATAACGCTGGGTCCTCGGCCGCGTGGATCATCGCCGCGGCGAGCGCGGCCGGATCGTCGGGGCGCACGTGCAGGCCGTCCATCCCGTCCCGGACCATTTCGGCCATGCCGCCGATGCCGGAGGTGATCACCGGGCGGCGGTGCTGGAACGCCTCCTGGATCACCAGCGGTGCGTTCTCCCACCACACCGACGGCATCACCACCCAGTCTGCTTCGCCGATCAATGAGGTGAGCTCGCCCCGCGCATAGGCACCGCGGTGACGCGCCTCCGGCGCGGCGGCGAGCGCGTCGCGGAAGCCGGCAAGGAAGGCGTCCGTCTGGTGGTCGGCGCCGCCGTGCAGCGTGAGACGATGCGCGATCCCCTGGCGGCTCAGCTGCGCGGAGGCGGCGAGCGCCACCATCGCACCCTTCGGCTGGTTGATGTGGCCGAAGAAGGCGAAGCGGTCGCGCCGCTCGACGCCGTGCGGCAGGGCCCGGTGCGGCGCCGGCTCGGCCGGGGGCAATCCGTTCGGCAGCACGGCGATCGCCTCCGGATCGAGCCCCCAGGCGATATAGCGGTCACGCAGGAAGCGGCTCGGCGAGACGAAGCGGTCGACCATCCGATACATCGCCCGGATGTGAAGCTGGCGCAGGCGGAACTCGGTCGCGCTGCGCTCGGGCAGGCAGCGCCGGCACGCATCCGGCGAGGCGGCGGTGCAGAGCCTGCCGTCGGTGGTGCGCATCAGCCCCTCGTGGGCGCAGATCGCGTAGTAGTCGTGCAGCGTCATCACGATCCGCGAGCGCGGCCAGCTGCGCCGGATCAGGTGCAGCGCCTCGACGCCGATCAGCAGCGGGTGGTGGATGTGCACGACGTCCGGGCGCAACTCCTCGACAAGGCGCGCGAGCTCGGGCGCAATCCCGTGCAGGTCGGTCTGCGAGAGCATGAAGCGGTCGAACGCCTCGGTGCGCATCAAGAGCTCGTCCGGCTCCGCGCCCGCGGTCTGGAACGGTGTGCCCGGGCTCGCCGGACGGTGCAGCGCCGAGACGCCCGCAACAAACAGCCCCTCGACACCGGGTTGCGTCCGCAGCGCGCGGAACAGCGCGTGCGCGGCGATCTCGGTGCCACCGGCCTGAAGCACGGGGTGACCGTGGCAGAGGAACAGGATCCGCACGCTCGCTCTCCTCAGCCGCGCTCGAACACGCAGATGTCCTGGAACGACGCGCCACCCTTGCGCCCCGACCAGGTGCCGTAGGCCGCGGGCCTGCGGCGCCGCAACCCGGCGGCAAGGAAGGACGCGAGCAGCGCGTCCTCGTCATGGGCGACGGCCGCAAGCGGCGCCTCCGGGTCGGCGTGGAGCACCGTCTCCTCCGGACGGTCCGGAAACGCCGGGCGGGCGCTGCCGGTGGCGATGCCGGCGCGCGCTGGGCCGTTCAGGAGGAACGCCGTGGCAAAACAGCGTCCGCCTGGTGCCAGCACGCGCGCGATCTCCGCGGCATAGCGGCGCACCGCAGCGCGGTCGAGATGCGTCAGAACCGAGACCAGCAGCACGACATCGAAGCTCGCCGAGGCGAAGGGCAGGGCGGCGTGCTCGGCGGCCAGCGTGCCCGCGGGGTTGTACAGCGGGTGGATGACGTCGAGGTGACGGAACGTGAACTGCGGATAGACGGGCGTGATCGCGCGCGCGCACCAGGCGATCGCCGCCGCGTCCACGTCCACGCCCTCGTACCGCGCGGTCTCGGCGAGATATTGCGTCAGCGGCACGGTCATGCGGCCTATGCCGCAACCGAGATCCAGCACCCGCTCGGTCGGGTCAAGCCCGGCGCGCCGGACGAAGTGGCCGAGGAACTCGGCGCCGATCGCGCGGTAGTCGCCGTCGCCGCAGGTCATCAGTTCGGGCGGCGGGACCGGCAGGAACCGGGTCGTTGCGAGATGGGCACAGAGCCAGTCGAGCCGATCGTCCCGCCTGTCCTGCCGCGACAGAGGTGCCGCGCTCACGTCACCCCCTCCGCGCCGAACCGGCGCATCAGCGCCTCCATCGCCTCGGCCCAGCGCTCCGCATGCAGGCGACGGTTGACGTGCGAGGCGAGCGTGCCCGTGTAGCCCTGGTGGAACCCGATCGAGCGGCGTTCGAAATGCCAGAGCTCGGCCGCCGGCTCGTAACGGATGCGCGCACCGGCCGCACGCAGCTTGAGACAGAGATCGCTGTCCTCGTAGTCGCCGACGATGTAGTCCTCGGTCAGCCCGTCAACCGCCTCGAACAAGGTCCGCTTCACCATCAGCGCAGCGCCGGTGACGGCGGGCACGTCGCGCGCCTCGCAGGCAGGCGCGTAGGTGCGCGGGAACCCCTTGTGGTAGTGGCGGTTGTACCAGATCCCTTCCGGATCGCGCGCGAAATAGAGCCCAGCGTGCTGGATTGAGCCATCGTCGAACAGCAGCTTCGGCCCGGCGACACCCGCGCCCTTGGCCGACGCCGCGACGGTCAGCTGCGACAGCCAGCCCGGACGGTCCGGCATCACGTCGCTGTTCAGCAGGAGCAGCATCCGCCCGCGTGCGAGCGCGGCACCGAGGTTGTTCGCGCCAGCGTAGCCGAGGTTCCGCGGCGGCACGGCGAGCACGAGCGGCAGTCCGTGCATCAGATGGAGCCCGCGCAGCAGGTGTTCGACCTCGGCCGCCTGTTCGGGACTGTCGAGCACGACGATCGTCTCGGTCTGGCACCAGTCCGGGTCGGCGGCAAAGGCGGCGAGCTGGACCCGCAGGAAGGAGAGATTGCGGTAGAGCGGGATGATCACGCTCACCTCGGGGCTGCGCGGCTGTTCGCCGAGGCGGCGCACCGCCGGCGTGCGCGGCGCGGCGAGGTGTGCGGCGTGCAGTCGCGTCGCGGCCGGCGCGATGCAGTGCGCGAGCATCGCCTCGGTCAGCGCATCCGGCCGGACCGAGGCGAGCACCGCGTTGCGTGCCGCCGACGGCGGGAGCGTGCGCAGCGCCGGCGTCAACGCGATCGCCGCGCCACCCCTGAGCTGCACGAGCAGGTCGGGCTGCGGGCCCGTGCCGGCGGCATCCGGCAGATGGACGACGAAGCCCTCACCCTCCTCACCCGGAGCGTGCGCCGCGTTGCGGAAGCGTTCGGCAAGATCACGGCGGCGGAACCGATGCACGGCTTCGGCCGGCAGGGCGCGTGGGCCGGACGGCGTGGCCAGCGCGAGGCCGGCGATCAGGCCATGCGGATCGCGCAGCCAGCCGCGCAGGAACAGCCCGCCCGCACGATCGGGCAAGGCGAGTTCGAGCATCCCGGCGACCGCGCGACCAAGATCGGCCCGGGTGCGCGGCCGTGCCGGCGCGAGCAGGGCGGCGGCATCGAGCAGCCCGCCAATCGCGGGCTCGTCGCCGCGGTGGCCAAGCGCAGCCGGGAGCAGCGCGCCGATCACGCGGCTTTCCGGGCCGCCCGCGGCGAGCAGATCGAGCAGCGGTGGCGTGTCGCCCTCGGGAGCACCGACACGCCGTGTCCAGGCCGCGTCGGTGCCGCCGCACAGGACCTCGCCAGGGGACGGTGCCTCGACCAGCACATGCACAGTCGCGCCGCCAGTCGCGGCGATGCGGCTGACGCGCGTCGGCCCGACCAGGAACAGCGGACCCGCCGGGCGCGGCCCGGCCGTGCGAACCAGCCGCAGCTGCTCCGGTCCGGCGGCCACGGCGCGTGCCAGCTCTGCCGCCCGCGCCTCCTCACGAGCGAGTGCGAAAGCAAGCGCGACAAAGGCCGGTTGCGCCTGCAGGCTGAACAGTCCCGTCCCGGCATCGAGCAGCAGGCGCAACAGCCGCTGGCGCGCCGGGGCTCCGAGCGCCTCCACGAGGGTCAGGGGCTCCGGCGAGAACGACGCGAATGGCAACGCCGGCGCACCCTCGCCGAGCGAGATCACGCCGCGGCGTCCGCGCGCAGCCGTGACGCAGGCCAGTCCGGCACGCAGCTCGCTGTCCGGCAGCGCGGCCGCGACCAGCGGTGGCGCCACGGCCTTGCCGTCGACCGCTGGACGGAACGCGCCCGTCCAGAGGGCGGCGTTCCAGACCATCAGGGCCACGTCCGTGCTCAGCCAGGCTGCGCGCGGCGGACCGGTCACGGTCTCCGAGACGCGGATCAGCATCGCGTTGTCTCCGGTCTCGCTGGAGTGACGGCGGGCCACACCGATGCAGCCCGCCGCCTCATCCGATCAGATGATGACGATGTAGCCCGCCGGGTTGCTGCGGACGTCCTCGGCCTTCACGCCGATCAGCGTGACGCTGTCGCCGTTGCCGAAGTCGATCACCGCGTTCCCGTTCACCGAGACGATGTTGTTGACGAGATCCTCCGGCGCCGCGACCGACAGGCCGTTGATGTTCTTCTGGATGTGCAGGATGTCGCCGTCGGAGAAGTCCATCACGATGTCCTTGCCGCCGCCGGAGGTGAACACGAAGGTGTCGTTGCCGGAGCCGCCGATCAGGACGTCGTTGCCCTTGCCGCCGATCAGCACGTCGTCGCCCGAGCCGCCGAACAGGATGTCGTTGCCCTCACCGCCGACCAGCGTGTCGTTGCCGGCGCCGCCGATCAGCGTGTCGTTGCCCTTGCCACCGTCGATGTAGTCATCGCCATCGCCGCCGACCAGCGTGTCGTTCCCCTTGCCGCCGAAGATCGCATCGTTGCCCGCGCCGCCGAAGATGATGTCGTCGCCGTTGCCGCCGTCGAGCACGTCGTCGCCGTCGCCGCCGTCGATGAAGTCGTTGCCGTTGCCGCCAAAGATCACGTCGTTGCCGTCACCGCCGAACAGCCGGTCGTTGCCGTTGCCGCCATCGATGAAGTCGTCGCCATCGCCGCCGAATACGACATCGTCGCCGTTGCCGGCGAACACCGTGTCGTCGCCGGGGCCGGCGTCGATGAAGTCGCCCTTGTTGGTGCCGATGATCAGGTCGTCGAAGGTGCTGCCGGGTATCGTCGACATGGGGGAGTGTCTCCTGGCCCGTTGAAGCGCTGAACCGCCTGCGTCGGCGGAGCGATCATGCGTGCATGACCCAACTCCCCTTCGCTTCCACCAGCTTTGGTTGTGGAACGTTAATGGCGCCTTAATCGATTGCGGCGGATCCGTGAAGAATGCTGCGCTGCATTATGGCCGTGCGCGGCTGCCCTGCGTCGCGGCGTCGTTGCGGGCGATCGACACGGGAATGCGCACCAGACTGCGGCTGCCGTGGATGCGGCAGTCGGGTACGTCGAAGCGCGTGAGGTACAGTTGCGCCGTATCACCGACGGTGTCGAAGCTGCGCGAGGGACTGGCCGGATCGAGCAGGGACGGATAGGCGAGCGGCGGCGCGTCGCCGCAGCGGAACTGTCCGTGGCCGCGCGCCGGCAGGACGAATGCCGGCGCGGACCATTCGAGCAGATCGGAACTGGTCGCGACATAGATGCCGGGCGCGGGCTCGTTGTGATCCGGGCGGTGCGGCCGGCCTTGCATCACGGCGATGAAAAGCCCGCTCGGCCAATGACGCACCAGCGCGGTCACCGGCCATTGCAGGCGGGATCGGCCGATCGGCCGGCAGAGATGGGACGAAGGATCGGCGACACCGGCATAGGGATCGGCAAAGCGGACGGTGAAGTCCGTACCGTCGAAGCCCCGCCAGGCAGAGGGCTCCTCGATCGCGTGCGTGCGCATGAGACAGGTGCCCCGGGGCTGCGTGCCGCGCCCGGAGGCGTAGGCCATCATGTACAGGGCGCCGTGATGCCGCACGATGCCGGTGGGGTTGAAGAACCCCCCCGGTGCGCCCCGCACCGCCTCGGCCGTGTCCGGCAAGGCAGCGATCAGATGCGGCGGCGCGCCGAGCGGGCGGAAGCGCAGCGCACGGTCGGTCGAGATCGCCGCGGTGAGGGCGTTGTACCAGCAGTCATGGTAGCGCCGCGTCGGACAACGCCCGGGGTGACGGTGGCCCTGGTACTCGTTGTGGATGATGGCAAACACGCGCGCGCCGTCATCGGTCCAGAGCGCAGTGATCCAGCTGCGGTCGCTGAATCGTGCCGGATCCGGATCTTCTGCTCCCTCGAACGTGATCGCGCAATCCGGACGTACCGAGAGCAGGTCCGGGCCGCGCAGCGCGCGGTTGTCGAAATGCGGCGCGAACAATGCAACCGTACCGTCCGCAAGACGCACCGCACGAGCTGGAACGTCCGGCTTGTCGTAGCGGCCGCAGCCGTCGCGGTCGTGCCTGAACACGACGACCGGGTCGCCGGCGACCGTGACCGTCAGCGCAGCCAGCGGCGAAGCAGCCGCGCAGACGGTCAGTGCGACCAGAACAAGCGCTGCGCGTAGCATCACGGAATGACCTCCATCTCCATCGACGCGGAATGTCGGCGGGGCCTATCGCCGATGCAAGCGCGTCACGAGATCGCCACAGTGGGTTTACCTGGCGTTAATCGGCACACCTGACGGTGGCACTCAACGCTGCCAGCGCGGGGTGTGGCTTCCGATGGACGTGATCGAGACGTTGATCCCGGCGGTCAAGCTGATCAGACCCAGGCGCCATGCCGATTCACGCGGCGTGCTCGCGGAGACCTACAGTGCGCGCGCGCTGAGAGCCAATGGCATCGGCGTCAACTTCGTGCAGGACAATCATTCGATCTCTCTGCGCAAGGGTACGGTGCGCGGCCTGCACTGCCAGATCCCGCCGTATGCCCAGGCCAAGCTGGTGCGGGTGGTCCGCGGCGCGATCCTGGACGTCGCGGTCGACCTGCGTCATGGCTCGCCGACCTTCGGCCGTCACGTCGCGGCAGTCCTGACGGCGGAGGACTGGAGCACATTGTTCGTCCCGGAAGGCTTCGCGCACGGTTTCTGCACGCTCGAGCCAGAGACGGAGGTGGTGTACAAAGCCTCGGCGCACTATGCGCCGACGCATGATCGCGGCGTGCGCTGGAACGACCCCGCGCTCGGCATTGACTGGCCGGTCCCGGACGATGCCGCGATCCTATCGGAGAAGGATCGCGGCCTGCCCCCGCTCGCCGCGCTGCCGCCGTGGTTCAGTCACCAGCCTGAGCCTGTCGAACCGCGCGGGGAGCCCGCACCGGCGCCGCTGTATGTCGGCTGAACCGCGCATCGTCGTACTAGGCGGTGCCGGCCAGCTCGGCCGCGCGATCGTGCGCAGCGGCGGCGCCGGAGTCATCGCGCTTGATCGCGCCGGCGCCGACGTGACGGATCGGCATGCCCTCGCCGACGCCCTCGCGCGCACGCGCCCCGACGTGGTGGTGAACGCCGCCGCCTTCACGGCGGTGGACCGCGCGGAGGCTGAGCCGCATGCCTGCTTCGCCGTCAACCGGGACGGCGCCAGCCATGCGGCCGAAGCCTGCGCGGCGATCGCCGTGCCGCTCGTGCATCTCTCCACCGACTACGTGTTCAGCGGCCGCAAGGGCTCACCCTATGTCGAGACCGATCCGATCGATCCGGTGAATGCCTATGGCGCATCGAAGGCTGCCGGCGAGATCCTGGTGGCCGCCCGGCACGAGCGGCATGTGATCCTCCGTACGGCCTGGGTGTTCGGGCCCGATCGGCCGAACTTCGTCCGCACCATCCTGCGCCGCGCACTCACGGGCGGGCCGCTCCGCGTCGTCAACGACCAGCACGGCTCGCCGACGCCCGCGCCCGCGCTGGCGCGGATCGTCGTCGCGATCGCGCGTGCGTTGGTCGAAGGCCAGGCACGGGCCGGCGTGCTCCATGCTGCAGGCGCGCCCGACGCGACCTGGCACACGCTCGCGGACGCGGTGGTGTCGATCGCGCTGCCGCGCGAGTACCGGCCGCGGGTGAGCCCGATCCCGACCACGGCGTTTCCCACCCCGGCGCGCCGACCGCCGGACTCGCGACTCGACTGCACGGTGTTGCAGACAGCCTATGGGCTCGCGCGGCCGGACTGGCGCGAGGCCCTGCCGCGCATCGTCGCCGCGCTCGGGATGCAGGAGGCGGCACACGCATGCGCGTCGGCAACGGCACCGTCCGTCACCGCCGGAGCCTGACGCGCGACGCGCTCGATCAGCGCGATCTGGCGCGCGATCGCCCGATCACGCCTGAACCGCGTCAGGACGGTCTGCCGCGCCGCGATGCGCAGCGGCTCGCGCAACGCATTGGTCTCGAGCAGCGCGATGGCGCGCCGGGCAAGCCCGTGCGGATCGCGCGGATCGACGAGTACGCCGTTCACGCCGTCCGCAATGAGCTCGCGCACCGGCGCCGTGTCTGAGGCAAGCACGAGGCAGCCCGCCGCCATGGCCTCGACACAGGACCAGGACAGCACGAACGGCGCGCTCGGATAGAGATGCAGCCGCGAGACCTGGAGCAGGGACAGGTACCGCTCGTAGGGCAGGCGGCCGGTGAAGTGCACACGTGGCGGCAGCGTCCCGAGTTCCGCCAGCAGCGCGGCGCGCCACGAGCGGTCGTGCGGCGGCGGTCGGCCGTAGCTCACGCCGTCGCCGCCGCAGATCACCACCTCCGCCCCGGGGCGTGCGGCCAGCAGCGCCGGCAGCGCGCGCATCAGCGCCGGGAAGCCGCGATGCGGTTCGAGGTCGCGCGCGACATAGGTGACGACCTCATCGTCGCGCGTCAGCACGCGCCCGTCGGGTAGCGTGAAGCGCGCGGCCGGGTCCGGACGCACGTGCCGGGGATCCACGCCCTCGTGGATGACGCTGATCCGACGGCGATACGGCGCCGGGTGGAGATCGCGCTGCCAGCGTGTCGGCGCGATCGCCGCGGTCGCAGCATCGAGCGCGAGCAGCAGCGGCGCATTGCGCAGCTCGAGCGCACAGCGTTGGTCGAGATCAGCGGTGAGGTCGGGATCGAAGTCGAGATCGGTGCCCTCGGCACGATAGAAGAACTCGGCATAGGCGATGATCGGCACGCCGGGCAGGATCTGCTGCAGGAACAGCGCGTCGCCCCATCCGGGATGGACGACCACCACCTCCGGGCAGAAGCCGCCGGCGATCGCGGTGCGGATGCTGCGGAGCGTTGCCTGGGCGTTCAGTACTGCCGCCTCGGTCGCGCGGAGATACGGGTGCCCGGGCGCAACCGGACGGGCGGGTAAGGCCTGCAGGACCGGAAACGGCACGTCGACCGGCGCCGCGCCGACGATCATCGCGACGCTGCCCGGCGCGCGGGCGTACAGGGCATGAGCCAAAGCCTCGAACTGGCCGGGCCCCTGGCGGTGGATGAACAGCACACGCGGCACGACGGGTGTCTCCGGTCTCGATCCTGCTCCGAATCATGGCGCAGAGAGATGAACCGAACCCTGCGGCCTCGTGGTGCTCCCGCTCAGGGCGTGGCGCGCGCGCTCTCGCGGTACGCGGGCCGCGACGGTGCCTCGCGCAGCACGTAGCCCCGGCCGCGCACCGTCTCGATCGCCGCGGCGCTGCCCGCCTCCGCGAGCTTCCGGCGCAGCTTGCAGACGAACACGTCGATGATCTTCGCATCCGGTTCGTCCATGCCGCCGTAGAGATGGTTCAGGAACGCCTCCTTGGTCAGCACCAGGCCCCGGCGCAGCAGCAGCAGTTCGAGCACCGAGAACTCCATCGCGGTCAGCCGCACCGTCCGGCCGTGCACGCGGGCCTCGCGCGCACCCAGCTCCACCTCGATCGGCCCGGCGCGCAGCACCGGTTCGGCGAAGCCGTTGGCGCGGCGGATGATCGCGCGGATGCGGGCGAGGAACTCGTCCCGCTCGATCGGCGTGGTAAGGTAGTCGTCCACGCCCGCCTCGAACGCCTCGACCTTGGCGCTGCGGTCGGCCAACGGCGAGACGATCACCGCCGGGGTGCCGATCTGCAACAGCCGCACCTGACGCACCAGGCGCGCAGCATTGCCATGCGCCGGCAGGCCGCCGATGATTGCGATGTCGTAGCGATAGGCGCGGAGGAAGCCGATCGCGTCGTCAGCATCGCCGGTCGGTTGAGCGTGAATGTTGCCCCCCCGCAACCAGGCGGCCAAAGTGCGCGCATTTGTCGCCTGATGTTCAACCAAAAGTGCTCGCATCATGTCCGTCCTCGGTTTGGCGTTGTTTATCCGGATCAAGGGCAAGGCGAAATACAACTTTTAGTAGAACTTCACTGCGCATTTCTCGGAGTCGCAACACTCCCGACACGCGCGGTCCATGCCTGTGCATGTCGCCTGCGTCCGCTGCTCGTCCTTACGTTCCGCCATGCAGCCCGATCAGCGGCTTCGGGACTTCCGGCGCCGAAGCCCCTCACGAAACAGTCCGCTGCGCGAAGATATTCCCGCGATGCCGCTCGCGAGTGTTGCGCTCGCCGATCCGCCGCAGCGGCGGTGCGTGGGTCGCGAGGCCAACCCGCGCCGTCCGTCTGGCCTGGTCAGCGTCCTGCGGGGCGCACCCTTCCGCGAGCGAGACGGAAGCGGGGGCGATGGGGCCGGTTGCTGCCGCAGCGGCGCCCTTGATCCAATGCAGCCGGGAGAACCGGCTCGGGATCCGTCAGTCGTCGCCGAAATGCCTTTCGAGCAAGACCTCCGGCGCGCGCGGCATGACTCAAACCAGACAGCCTCCGACGAACCCGGGGCAGCCTGCGTCGGCGATGATGCGCAGCGCCTCGGGCAGCGGATAGTACTTGAAGAGCGAGGTGATGCAGGCGCGCTTCATGCGGCATGCTCCGAGGCGGTGCAGGCGCGCTCGATCGCGCCGAGGGTATGCGCGGCCTCGCGCGTGGCCGGATAGAGCGACCGGAAGACCGCGTAGACACGGTCATAGGTTGCGGCGGCTTCGGCGTCGGGCAGCGCTGGCGCGCCGGGCCTGATCCAAGACCGCGCGAGGGAGGCAATATCGCGCCCGGACGCATGCGCCATCGCCAGCATCGCCGCTCCGTAGGCCGAGGCGTCGGGCGTTGCGGCGGGCACCACCGGCCGGTTCAGCACGCTCGCCAGGATCGCGAGCCAGAGCCCGCCGCGAACGCCGCCCCCGGCGACGCGGATCTCGCGGATCGGCAGACCGAGCGTGGTCAGGATCTCGACCAGGTCGCGCAGCGCGAAGGCGACACCCTCCATCACCGCGCGCGCCATGTGCGCCCGCGTGGTGCGGCGGGTCAGGCCGATGAACGCGCCGCGCGCCTCGGGGTCGTTGTGCGGTGAACGCTCGCCAGTGAGATAGGGCAGGAACACCAAACCGCCTGAGCCCGGCGGCACGGCGCGCGCGGCCTCGACGATCGCGGCGAAGCCGGACGTGCCGACGGCCTCGGCCGGGTCGGCATCCGCCGCACCGCCGGTCTCACGCCACCACTGCAACGATCCGGCCGCGGACAGCACGCTCGCCATCACCTGCCAGGTGCCGGGTACGCTGTGACAGAAGGTGTGGAATGCGCCTGACGGGTCGACGATCACGCCGGGGATCTGCGCATAGACCACACCCGAGGTGCCGAGCGTGATGGAGACCGTGCCGGGCTCGACCACGCCGTTTCCGATCGCGGCGGCGGGCTGATCCGCCGCCCCGCCGACAAACGGAATGCCGGCTTGCAGCCCGGTTGCATCAGCGGCGCGCGCCGAGAGGCGTCCTGCTGCTTCCGGCGATTCGACAAGGCAAGGCAGGCGCGCGCGGGGGATCTCGAGCGCGTCCAGCGTCTCCGTCGACCAGCGCCGCGTGCGGACGTCGAGCAGGTTGGTGCCCGAGGCGTCGGTGACATCGCTGATCCGTTCCCCGGTCAGGTGGAACCGGACGAGGTCCTTCGGCAGCAGCACGGTCGCCGTGCGGCGCCACGCCTCAGAGTCATTGTTGCGCAACCACAGGATCTTCGAGGCCGTGAAGGCGGTGCGCGGCGGATTGAGCGTCCACGCGACGATCCGGCCGGCGGTACGGGCCATGATCTCGTCGCACTCGGCGGCGGTGCGTTGATCGTTCCACAGGATCGCCGGCGCGACGGGGACGCCCGCGGCATCAAGGAAGACCGAGCCGTGCATCTGGCCGGAGAGTCCGATCGCCGCCGGCGGACCGCGCGGCGCGATGATGCGGCAGACCGCGTCGGCCGCCTTTACCCAGACGGTGGCGTCCTGCTGGGACCAGCCCGGGTGCGGTGCGTCGGGCGCGTAGGCGGCGGTCGCATCGGCGACGATCCGCCCCTCAGCGTCGACCAGAAGCCCCTTGAGCCCGGTTGTCCCGACATCCAGCCCGAGTGCAAACACTCAACCATCCTCCTCTGGCCATCCTGTGCAATCTCTTGCAGTCCTGGAAGCCCTTCCACAGCCTGACAGCGGTGGAGGTGACCCCGGCCGATGGATGCGCTCGACACGAACGCGGGACTGCGGATGGGCCGCACCGGCTCCGTGCGGCAGGTCGCAGATGCGGACGCCGATCACGTCGCGTGCGGCCAGGCGGTGTTCGGCGGGAATCCGGCTGATGGACTGGCGGCGCGCGACGACGCACTCGCGGCATGAGTGCCGTTGCCGGCGACGTGGAGTCTATCCTGAGCATCGCGCGGCTGCGCTGGGAGCATCGGCTGAGCCAGGTGGAGATCGCGCGGCGTCTCGGCGTCTCCGAGGCCACCATCAGCCGGGCGCTGAAGCGGGCCTTCGATCTCGGCCTGGTCGAGGTGCGGATTGCGCCGCAGGCGATGTGCCAGACCGTACTGGAGCAGCATGTGGCCTCGGTGTTCGGACTTCGGACCGCCGTCGTTGTAGCTGATCAGCAGGATCCGGCTGCGATTCGCCGGGTGCTTGGCGAAGCCATGGCGCGGCAGCTCGACGGGCTGATCGAGCACGGGGCCGTGATCGGCGTGTCCGACGGCGAGACGACCGCCGTCGCCACCGCCGCTACCCGCACCCGGGCATCGGAGGTGCAGGTGGTTCCCTTGATTGGCGGGGTCGGTGCGCCGGAGCAGTCCAGCCACCCGGCCGAGGTGTGCCGCGCCCTCGCGCTCGGGCTTGGCGCGCGGGCGTGGACGCTGCCGCTGCCGGCGACCGTCGACGCCGCCGCGACGGCCGAGGCACTGCTGGCCCAGCGCAGCGTGCGCGACGTGCTCGCGATGATGCGCCGGCTGTCGATAGCGCTGGTCGGCGTCGGCGCAACCGAGGGCGACGCGGCGATCGTACGGCACGGCGTGATCTCGCGGGAGGACATGGAGGCCATGGCGCGACGCGGTGCTGTCGGCACGATCTGCGCGCGGTTCTAAGACGGAAGCGGCACTCCCCTTCGCTCGCCGCTCGATCGACGCACGCTCGCGATCACGCGTGCCGATCTGTGCCGGGCGTCGATCAGGATCGCGATCGCGTTCGGTCCGGCCAAGCTGGCCGCGCTGCGCGCCGCCATCGCCGGTGGCTGGGTCAACGGCATTGGAACGGATGCGACCACGGCGGAGGCGCTGCTCGCGGCGCGGCTTGGCGCGGCACAGGAGCGACGCAATGGATGACCCGGGGCTCAAACTGTTTCCTCGACTCCGCGTCGGCCGAGGGCTGGCGCGCGCTGCTGCCGCTCGGGGTTTCCATGGCGTGACGACCAACCCGACGCTGCTCGCCCGGGCAAGGGATTCGCTGCACCCATCAGGGCCTTGACGCACCTGTGGCGGTGGCAGAGGCGCTCGGCCGCGACGACGTGCACCTCCAGGCCTGGGCGAGACGCGCGCCGCGCTTGCATCCTGTGGCCGACAGCTGGCCGCGCTCGCGCCTGGGCAGGTCGTGGTGAAGCTGGCGGCAACCCAGACTGGGCTCGAAGCGTGGTCCGCGCTGCGGTCCGAGGGCGTGCGCGCAACGATCACGGCGGTCGACACGCCCGCCCAGGCGCCGGCGGCACTGGGCGCCGCCTATGCCGGGCCGTGTTTCGGACGCCTCAGCGATGCCGGGCAGGATGCTGTCGCGGTCGTGCCCGCGATGCGGGCGATCCTGCGCAACGCCGGCGATCGCACCCGTCTGCTGCTGGCGAGCCTCCGACGCGTCGAGGACGTCACGATAACGTCACGGTCGGCGCGTCGGTTGCGAGGGCGCTCGTGCGTAGCGAGGAATCAGAGGCCGCGGCACAGGTGTTCGAGGCCTATGCGCGTGCCGGCGCTGCCCCGACGCGCGGCTGACCTGCCGTCCTCGGCACGCGGCGCCCCGGCCGGTCGCTTGGGCGACCGTGCGCGGCCGCATCAGCCCGGTCCACCGAGCTGTCGTGACAGGTCGCGGGCGGCTGCCACCACCACGTCCTTCAACCCGGCCAAGGTGCGCGGGGTGTAGCGCGAGGCGGGCCCGGACAGGCTGATGCCGCCGCGTACCACACCTCCCTTCTCGAACACCGGAACGGCGACGCAACGCATGTCCGCGGCGAGCTCGCGGTCGTCATAGGCGAAGCCCTGCGCGCGGATGCGCTGCAGGGCCGAACGCAGACGATCGGGTTCAGTAATCGTGTTCGGGCCAACCTTCCTCAGGCCGCGTGCGATCACGGCCTCGGTCAATCGCATGTCGTGGAACGCGAGCAGGACCTTGCCGATGGATGTGCAGTGCAGCGGGGCGCGGTCGCCGATCTGGAAATCGACCGTGACGAGCCGCGTGCCCTTGGCGCGCAGCACCAGCACCGCCGCGTCGCGGTCGAGCACGGAGAAATGCGCCGTCTCCTGCGTCCGCTCCGAGATCGCGCGGAGGCAGGCGAGGATCAGCTCCGCGCGTTCGTCGTTGTCGAGCAGCGACTGGCCGAGGGTCAGCACCTTGTAGCCGAGCTGGTAGCAGCGCGTCCGTTCGTCGCGCGTCACGTAGCCGGCGCCCATCAGCGTCATCAGCATCCGATAGGCGGTGCTGCGGTCGGCCCCGATCGCCTCGGCCACCTTGGCAACAGGCAACGGCGCGCGGGACTCCGCGAGGGTTTCGAGCACCTTCAGGGCCCTGAGCGCGGTTGCGCTTCTGTTGGGGTCGAGTCTGTCCAAGGGCTGCGCCGTTCAGCGAGAGCAATCTGTGCAGTATTTGTATGAACACGGATTTACAGCACATACTGTGCAACCAATGTTGACGCAATGTGCCATTCGCATAGGCTTGGGCTCAAGACCTGCTGAGCAGGACCAGGCCCGACAGGCCGCTGCGAGGATCAGCGAGGCCGAATGGCCGAAACAAGGGGAGGTACGCCATGTTCGACACGGTCCGAGGCGGGTGCCGTTCCGGCCCGATCGCGGTTGGGATCGGCCTCGCGGTCCTTCTTGCGGCGGGTGCGCCGGCGCGCGCATCCGGCGAGCTGGTGATCGTCACCCATGCCGAAAACCAGGCCATGCAGGCGCAGCAGACCTACAAGGAGGTCAACTCGCCTGGGCTGCGCAACGTCATCGAGCAGCTCGTCACCGTCGATCTAGAGACCGGCGCGCTCAAGCCGATGCTGGCGACGCGCTGGGAGCGCGTGGACGACCTGACCTGGCGGTTCCATCTGCGCGATGGCGTGCGGTTCCACGACGGCTCGCCGTTCGACGCCGAGGCCGCGGCCTTCGCGGTCAACTGGGTCTGGAGCCCGCGGAACTCCTTCCACATTCGCGAGACCATGGGACCGCAGATCACCGCCGAGGTTGCCGGCCCGATGGCGATCCATGTCAAGACCGCGACCCCGGATGCGCTGCTGCCCTGGCGGATGTATCTCGGTGGCATCTCCTCGATGCGCCAGATCCAGGAGACGCCCGCGCAGGTGGACGAGCGTCCGATCGGCACCGGCCCGTACCGGTTTGTCGAGTGGCGCAAGGGCCAGCACTGGACCGCCGAGGTCAATCCCGACTGGTGGGGCCGCAGCGCGCCGGATGCCTACGGCAAGGTCACGTTCGATCGACTGCGCTTCGTGTTCCGTCGCGAGCCCGCCGTGCGCGCGGCGATGATCGAGGCCGGCGAGGCGCAATTCGCGATGTTCGTGACACCCGAGCAATGCGCGCAGGCGAAGGCACGCCCCAACAGCACCTGCATCGTCGCACCGTCGGACAGCTACCTGTTCCTGCGCCCCGACGTCACCGGCGCGCATCCGGCGTTCCAGGATCTGCGTGTGCGCCAGGCGATCTTCCACGCGATCGACCGGCGGGCGATCATCGAGCACCTGATGGGGGTTGGCGAGCATCTGGGCGGCCAGATGCTGACTTCTGATGCCGACGGCTACAACCCGGACGTCGCCGACTACGAGTTCGATCCTGCCAAGTCCCGCCGCCTGCTCGCCGAGGCGCGGGCGGCCGGCGTGCCGGTCGATGCGGCACGCGTGATGGTCGCCGCGCGGGTCGGCAGCGTCCCGCGCATCGGCGAGATCATCGAGGCGGTTGGCGGGATGCTGGCCGAGGTGGGTCTCAGGAACCGCGTCGAGCTGCAGGAGCAGGGACAGATCATCGAGTGGTTCCTGAAGCGGCCCGGCCCGGAGCGCGCCAACGTCCTGGTGCATCCTGGCGGCAATCCGCTGTGGGACTACTCGCTGACGCTGCGCGCGCTCTATCACTGCGAGACGATCGTCTCGATGTACTGCGATCCGGAGTTCGACCGCCGTCTCGACCAGGCCAACCTGCTGAGCAGCGAGGCGCGCACCCGCGCCTTCCGCGAGCTCGTCGCCGACATCCGCGACCGCTACGTGATCCTGCCGATGGCGCGAATCTCCTGGACCTACGCGCTCGCTGCGGATCTCGAGTGGGACTATCGGTTCGATCAGCGCCTGGTTGCGGTACAGATGCGCCGCAAGTGAACTCGTGGCGGTGCGGCGTCGGTGCCGCACCGCCCGTCGCCTGCTTCGCCGGAGCGTGAATGGCGCGGTTCCTTCTCAGGCGCATCGGTCAGTCGGTCCTGGTGCTGTTCATCGTGCTGACCTTCGTGTTCGTCGCCGGACGGATGATCGGCGACCCTGCCGTATTGTTGCTCGGCCCCGAGGCGAGTGCCGCCGACATCCTCCGCGTGCGCCGGCAGATGGGGCTCGAGGAGCCGCTGCTCGAGCAGTTCCTGCGCTTCATGTCCGGCGTGGTGACGGGGGATTTCGGCGTCACCTTCCGCTACGGCTTCGCGGTGCCGGACGTCGCCCATCCAGGGGCAACCGGCACGCCCGTGATGCCGCTGGTGCTCGAGCGGCTGCCCGCGACCTATCTGCTCGCCACCACGGCGATGCTGTTCGCCACGGGGATCGCCGTGCTGCTCGGCTGCGTCGCCGCCATGCATCCCCGCTCCGCCCTCGATCGCGGCATCACCGTCGTTGCGCCGGCAGGCGTGTCGGTCGTCGATTTCTGGCTCGGCTTCATGCTGATCCTGCTGTTCGGCGTGCAGTTCGGCTGGTTGCCGACCTCCGGCTTTGGCGGGCCGGCGCATCTGGTGCTGCCGGCGCTCACCCTCGCGGTCCGTCCGATCGGCCGGATCGCCCAGCTCGTGCGCAGCGCGATGCTCGACGAGCTCGGCAAGCCCTATGTCGATGCGGCGCGCGCCAAGGGGTTTAGCGAGCCGCGCATCGTGTTCGGCCATGCGCTCAAGAACGCCTCGATCCCGGTCACCACGATGATCGGAGACGAGCTGCTGCAGATCGTGCAGGGCGCGATTGTGGTGGAGGTCGTGTTCGCCTGGCCGGGGATCGGCAGCCTGCTGGTCCATGCGCTATCGACCCGCGACCTGCCGCTGGTCGAGGCGGCGATCTTCGTGCTTGCAGTCACCGCCATCACCGTCAACCTCGCTGTCGACCTCGTCTACACCGTGCTCGACCCGCGGGTACGCTTCCGGTAGCCGGACATGCGCGAGATCCCTGCCGCGATCGAACCCTCGGAGCGCGCAGTGCCGCGCCGGTCGCGGTACCTGCGTGCGCTGCTGCGCGATCCGCTGACTCTCATCGCGGTGCTGTTCCTGGTCGCGCTCGGCCTGTCGGCGCTGTTCGCCGAGCTCGTGGCGCCCTACGACCCGATCCGCCAGCAGCTCGCGATGCGCAACCGCCCGCCGCTGACGCCCGGGCTGCGCGGCGGAGTGATGCACCTGCTCGGCACCGACGAGCTCGGGCGCGACCTGCTCAGCCGGCTGATCTTCGGCGGGCGCGTCTCGCTCGCGGTCGGGCTGATCGGCGCGGCGGCGGCCGGCGTGTTCGGCACGGCGCTGGGCCTGCTCGCGGGCTACTACCGCGGGCGTGTGGATGACGTGGTGATGCGCCTCGTCGACGTGATGGCGGCGCTGCCGACGCTGTTGATCGCGCTGTTCTTCCTGTTCATCATCGGCGGCGGGTTCTGGAACCTCGTGCTCGTGCTGGCGGTCGTGCGATGGCGCATCTTCGCGCGCGTGGCCCGCAGCATGGCGCTGTCTCTGCGCGAGCAGACCTTCATTCTGGCCACGCGCGCGGTTGGCGCGACCGACGGTCGGATCATCCTCCGCCACCTGCTGCCCAACATGGCCTCGCCGCTGATCGTCCTGTTCACGCTCGAGGTCGCCGTGCTGATCCTCGCCGAGGCGGCGCTGAGCTTCCTCGGCTTCGGCATCCAGCCGCCGGCCTCGTCATGGGGGCTGATGATCGCGCGCGGTCGCGAGTACCTGACCACCGCGTGGTGGCTGGTGACCCTGCCCGGGCTCGCGATCTTCCTGACGACGCTCAGTCTCAATCTTGTCGCCGCGTGGGTGCGCGCGGTCACCGATCCGGTGCAGCGATGGCGATGGCTGGCATGACGCCTCCTGCTGCCGGCGCCGTGCTGCATGTGAAGGATCTCGCGGTCCGCTTCACCACGCCGGAGGGCACGGTGCAGGCCGTGAACGGCGTCAGCTTCTCGGTCGCCGCCGGCGAGACGCTCGCGATCCTCGGCGAGTCCGGCTGTGGCAAGAGCGTCACCGTACAGGCGGTGATGGGTCTGGTGCGCAGCCCACCCGGCGAGGTTCGTGCCGCAGCGATCCGCTTCCGGGACCTCGATCTGCTGTCGGCCACGCCGCGCGAGCTGCGCGCGATCCGCGGGCCACGGATTGCGATGATCTTCCAGGATCCGTTCATGTCGCTCGATCCGGGCAAGACGGTCGGTCAGCAGATCGGCGAGATGTTCCGTGTGCACCGCCGGGCAAGGCGGACCGAGGCGCGTCGGCATTCGATCGAGCTGATGGAGCGGGTGCGCATCCCCTCCGCCCGCGACCGGGTCGATCACTACCCCCATCAGTTCTCGGGCGGGATGAGCCAGCGCGTGATGATTGCCTCGGCGATCGCCCTCGGTCCCGAATTGCTGATCGCCGACGAGCCCACGACCGCACTCGATGTCACGGTGCAGGCGCAGATCATGGCGCTCCTGGCAGGTCTTCGGTCCGAAACCGGCATGGCGATGGTCCTGATCACCCACGATGTCGGCCTCGCTGCCGAGACCGCCGGGCGCGCTGCGGTGATGTATGCAGGGCGGTTCGTCGAGACCGGGCCGATGGCGGCGATTCACGATCACCCCGCACATCCCTATACGCGCGGCCTGCTGCGCTCGATCCCGAGCATCGATCGCAAGTCCGGTCGACTCCACCCGATCGAGGGTGCGCCGCCCCGGCTGACGCAGCTCCCTCCGGGTTGTGCCTTCGCGCCGCGCTGCCCCCATCGCCGTGCGCGCTGCACAGTGGAGGTGCCCCCGCTGCGGCCCTTCGCCGCGACCCACGCGGTGGCCTGCCACTTCGCCGAGGAGATCGTCGCGTGAGCACGCTGGCGGCGGATCTGCTGCTGCGGGTCGAGGGGCTGGTCAAGCACTATCCGGTCGAAACGCGCGGGTTTCCATTCCGCCGCTACAGGCCGCTGCGCGCCGTCGATGGTGTCGATCTGGTGCTGCGCGCCGGGGAGACGCTCGGCATCGTCGGCGAATCCGGCTGCGGCAAGTCAACGCTCGCGCGCACGCTCACGCGGCTCGAGGAGCCCACCGCCGGGCGGGCGTGGTTCCGCGGCGACGATCTGTTCTCGATGCCGCGGCGGTCCTTCCGCCGGATGCGGCGCGACATCCAGATTGTGTTCCAGAATCCGTATGCCGCGCTCGATCCGCGCATGACGATCGGTGCTCTGATCGGCGAGCCGCTCGCCATCTTTCCGGATCTTGTCCCGGGCGCCGGTCGGCACGCGCGCATCGTAGAGCTGCTCCGGCAGGTCGGCTTGGATCCCGACGCGATCGAGCGCTACCCGCACGAGTTCTCTGGCGGGCAGCGGCAGCGCATCGGCATCGCCCGGGCGCTCGCCCTGCGTCCCTCGCTGATCATCTGCGACGAGCCGGTCTCAGCGCTCGACGTGTCCGTCCAGGCGCAGGTCGTGAACCTGCTGGAGGACATCCAGCGCAACACCGGCGTCGCCTACATCGTGATCGCGCACGATCTGTCGGTGGTCCGCCACATCTCGCACCGGGTCGCCGTGATGTATCTCGGCCTGATCGTCGAGGAGGGCACCGAGGCGGAGGTCTACGAGCGACCGACTCACCCCTACACGAAGGCCCTGCTGTCGGCAGTGCCGCGGCCCGGCGGCACGGGGCGCCGGATCGTGCTGGAGGGCGATCTTCCGGACCCGTCCTCGCCTCCGTCAGGATGTCGCTTCCGGACCCGATGCTGGAAGGCGAGCGAGCGCTGCGCGCGGGTCGAACCGAAGCTGACTGAACGATCGTCACCGACGCATCGTAGCGCGTGTCATCATCCGGAGTGAGGGCTCGGCATTGGCCCCCGATGCGCCCATGGGGTACCGCTGGTGGCTCCGAACAGGGTGAAGGCAAGGACGGGGGACGTGCGCGGAGACGACCATGCCTGGAACGATCTGCGTCCGGCCGGGATCAATCGCACCGCCGCCGATGATGTGGCATTCAGCACCGCGCTGGCCGATGCGGCGGTCGTGGAGTTCGCGACCGATCCCCTGCGCGTCTATGTCACCGGCGTCTCGAACGGCGGCATGATCGTCGACAGGCTGCTGATCGAGGCGCCCGGACGGTTCGCCGCCGCCACCTTCGTCGCGGCTGTCCCCGCCAGCGCGCCGCTGGAGGTGCCGGCGGTGCCGAAGCCGCTTCTGATCGTCAACGGCACGCGCGATCCCCTGGCGCGGTGGGAGGGAGGACCGATCCGGCTGCCGGAGAGCCGCCTGGTCCGGCGGATCATCGGGCCGGAGTGCCGCGACGCCGAAGGCGCCGCACTGGCCTGGGCCCTCACGTCGAGGCTTCGCAGCACCGGGGCGGCAGGGAACCCGCACCGGACGTGACGATGGCGCGGTCGGCGCGCCCTGGCGACCCCGGGAGCGGCGTCGCCAGGGCATGGCCTCCCTCCGCCCGTCGCCGACGGGGTTCTGCGATCGTTGTGGATTCATGGAGCGGCTTCGCGCCGATCCCGGTGCCGGCTGACCTGGTCTTGACCGCGCGCCGACGCGTGCTTCGGGCCGAGGGACCAGTGAGCCGCTCGCGACGATGCCAAAATCGCTCGCCTTGGGGTTGAAAACCTGCGTTGCAGGATAGTGCTGGCGTTCCACCCTGGGTTAACGTCCCATGGTGTCGCACAATGTCCACCGTGGCTGACCCGATGCCCGTAGGCCTTGCTTCCGCCGGAACCGGACCGGCGCCGCCCCGGCTACGCCTGAAGCTGATCGGGCCGATGGACGCCTGGAGCGTCACCTCCGAGCGCGTGCTGCCGCGGGTGCGCAAGACCCGCGCCCTGCTGGCGATTCTCGCGCTCGCGGCGCCGCGCCCGGTGCAGCGCCAGCGCCTCGCCGGCCTGCTGTGGTCGACCCGCGACCGCGAACAGGCCCGCGCCTCGCTGCGTCAGGCGCTCCACGAGCTCTCGCTCGCGCTCGCCGCCTGCGGCGCGCCGATCCTGCACGCGAATCGGGACCAAGTCTGGGCCGATGCGGACGCGCTCTGGGTCGATGCGCACGAGGTGGCGCGCGCGGGGCCGGGCAGCTCCGCCGCGCTCGACCTGTACGATGCCCCCCTGCTCGAGGACCTCGACGGGCTCGACCCGGCGATGGATGCCTGGCTCGCCGAGGAGCGGCGGCACCTGCGCGACCGCGCGCGCAGCCTCGGCGAGCGGCTGCTGGAGGCATCCCACACCCCCGAGGCGCAGATCGAGGCGGCGCGGAGGCTG
>NZ_JBHYDW010000060.1:0-4501 GCF_051860475.1 Elioraea sp.
AGCGATCGAAATGCGAACTTCCGTGCCGGGACCACAACGCAATACCAAACCAGATCAATGCATTAAGCTTGTAGACTAAATCGGCCAAGTCCCAAGGTTTGGAGAGAAACCGCCCTCCGGAGAGCGAAAACGGCGCTCGTTCCGCCTGCGCAGTATCAAGGTGGGCGCGCAAAGGCGCAGGAAACCTGCGCCGTTCGGCGCCGGTCACCGGTCGGGAGAAGGGTTGGATACACGGCGACTGGAGCGGGCGAAGGGATTCGAACCCTCGACCCCAACCTTGGCAAGGTTGTGCTCTACCCCTGAGCTACGCCCGCGCCCCATCTCTGGCCGAAGATCGACCGTGCGCTCGTATAAGCCACCGCGCTCGATTTGCAAGCCATTCGCGTGAGGTGGATTCATGCGGTCGTCGAAGCGGCTCTCCGGGCGGTATCTGTGGGCGCGCGCCGTCGACGATCTCGCGGGAGCTGCGGCGGAACGCGGCGACCCGGAGCGGCAAGCTGGACTGCCGGGCGAGGACGGCGCAGTGGCATGCGGAGCGGGCGACGCGTCGCCCGAAAGCGGCGAAACGTGCGACGCACCCGGCGCTGCGGTCGTATGGGCAGGATCGGCTGGCCGGTGCCGTCGTCGCTGAGGCGATCTACTCGGCGCTCTACGTGCAGGGCCATGGCGCGCTGCGGCACGAGCTGACCGCGTGCCTCCGCACAGGGCGGGCGCAGCGCGTACCGCGGGTGCGCCCGCGTGGACGGGGGACATCGCTCGTCCCTCCCGAGATCATGATCAGCGGGCGCTCGGCCGAGGCGGAGGACCGCGCGCTGCCAGGGCACTGGGAGGGCAACCTGATCATTGGCCTGAACCGCTCCGCGATCGGGCACCCTGGTCGAGCGGACGACGCGGTTCACGATGCTGCTGCATCCGCCGCCGATGGAGGGTCACGGGGAGGGGCCGCGCAAGAGGAACGGGCCTGCCCTTGCCGGGCACGGCGCCGATGACCTCGCCGCCGTGACCGCGGCGCTCAACAGCAGACCCCGCAGGACGCCCGGATGGAGGACGCCCGCCGAGGCTCTCGACGCGGTGCTCCGATCAGTCCAGGCCAGCGTTGCGACGACCAGTTGAGACTGCGCCAGGCACGGCAGGCACCGCAGAACCGCGCCCACCCCTCGCGCAGGACAGCCCCACCAGCGCAGCCCCTCACAGGATTGGGCCGCCGGGTTCCGCGTAAGGATGGAAGTCCCGCAGGCTGAGGTTGCGGTAGGGCAGCGCCTCCAGCCGCACCGTGCCGAGGAACGGCTCCTCTGGCTCGACCAGCAGGATCGTGGGTGCGAAGCCGCTGTCATCGAAGCCGCGGCGGAAATGCACGCGCGACTTGATCGCGATCACGTCGTAGTCCGCCGCCGAGAGCCCGAGCGCCCACAGCTCCTCAGGGTGCATGATCTGCACCAGGAACGGACTCAGCACGACGACATTGCCTTCGCCGAACGATACGCACACCCAGTTCTGCCCGCGCCCCTGTGCGCGCGGCGTGCTCGCGCCCGCGATCGCCAGCACACGGCCGGTGATGCGCACCGGCTCGCCGGCGGAGGCGTCGACGCGCCCGCCGATCTCCATGTCGAACGGATCGCCGGGCTTCGCCGCGTCTGCGACCAGCGCCGCGATCGCGTCCGGTGCGGCGATCGTGGCGACCAGCGTGCGGCTGAGCCCCTGGGCGATGATCTCGCGCAGCAGCCAGGTGGCGTAGCCGGAGCGGTCGCTGTGATCGGCGAGCACCACCGGCGCGCGGCGCTCCGCCACGGCCCGGCGGGCGATCGCCACACCGGCGGGAATGCGGTGCACGGTCGTGCTGCCGAGCAGCGCCTCGCGCCGCCGCCAGATCCACTGTGCCATGTCATGCGCGACGCGCTCGGCGAGTGCGGGATTGTCGTTGGCCAGTACCTGGATCGTCATGCCGGCATCGGGCACATCGGACCAGGGGAAGCCGAAGAACACGTTGACGAACAGATCGGGCTCGCGCGCCTCCCACACCAGCGCGCGCTGCACCAGATCCGACCACGGCGAGGCACCGGTCCATTGCAGCACGGTCGGGGAGATGATCGGCACCCTGCGCGTGACATGGGCGGGGCGGAACTCGCCGCGGATCGCGCGCACCAGCATGCGTGCCGCGCGCTCGCCCTGCAGATGCATGTCGTAGTGCGGGAAGTACTTGACGCAGAACGCCATATCGGCGTGGCGGAGGAATTCCTCGTCCTCGTTGCCGTGCGGATCGAAGGTGGCGACGATGCGCGCGGCGGGGCCCAGCACGGCGCGCACGCGCCGCGCGATCTCCGCCTCGGGCCGCGGCACGCCGCGCACCGCCATCGCGCCGTGCAGCGCCAGATAGGCGCCGTCGAACGGTGCTTGCGCGCGCAACTGCTCGATCATCCGGCCGAGAAAGGTCTCGAAGGCATCGTTGGTCACCCAGCCCGAGCCCGTGCCGGTCTTCGGCCAGAGCGGCGACTCGATGCCGACGAGCTCGACGCCGTCGTACTCGCGCGCGACCTGCACGAACCCACCCATGTAGCCCTTCGGGTCGGAGCCGAGCAGCGCCTCGCCCGAGGCGGGCGAGCCGGGATAGAGGAAATCGTCCAGCGTGGTGTCGTTCGGCAGGAACGTCACCGTCTCGTGGCTGAACTGAAGCACGGCGATGCGCATGTCGACCGCCCGGCGCTACTGCATCGGCCCCGCGGCCTCGACCAGCGGCGCGAAGGTCGCCCGGTCGCGGGTCATCCAGCCCGCGAGTGTCTCCGGGTCGGACGGGGCCGCGATCAGCGCCGCCTGTTCGAGGCGCCTGACCACCTCGCTCTCGCGCAGGGCGGCGACGATCGCGGCGTTGAGCGCGGCGATCGCCGGGGCGGGCGTGCCGGAGGGGGCGAAGAAGCCGTTCCAGGCATTCGCCTCGAACCCGGAAAGACCCGCCTCGGCAAAGGTCGGCACGTCCGGCAGGCCCGGCGCGCGCCGTGTCCCGGTCACCGCGACCAGGCGGAGCTGACCACCCTGGTGCAGTCCGGCGAAGTCGGCGGCCGCCCCGATGCCGAGGGGGATCTGCCCGGCGACGAGATCCTGCGCGATCGGCGCGCCACCGCGATAGAGCGCGACCGTCAGCGGCAGGTCGATCGCCCGGCCATAGGCGATCGCGGTCAGGTGCGGGATGCTGCCGAAGGCGGGCACGCCGACATTCGCGCGCTCGCGGTTGGCGCGCAGCCAGGCGGTGAGTCCGGCGAGGTCGCGCGCGCCCGTCATCGGCCCGGTCGCCATTCCGGCGGCGAACTCGGCCGCGCCGGCCACTGGCGCGAAGCCGCCGGCCGGGTCGTAGCCGGCATCGGCGAAGGCGAGCGGGGTGAGCACCATCACCGAGGTGTTGGCGAGCAGCAGCCGTGACCCGTCCGCCGGGGCCGCCTGCACGGCGCGCGCGGCGATCCGCCCGCCCGCGCCGGCACGGTTCTCGACGATCACGCCGCGGCCGAGCGCCGGCGCGATCCGCTCCGCCACCAGCCGCGCCATCAGGTCGCTCGAGCCGCCGGGCGGGAACGGCACGACGATCGTCACCGGGCCGGAGAACGCGAAGGGCGACTGCGCCGCGGCCGCGAGCGGAACCGCAGCGGCGAGACCCGACAGCAGCGTGCGGCGCGTCGGCATGGTTCACTCCTCCATGTGCTTGCCGGCGGTCCAGCCGCCCTGGCCCAGGTGGCGGGTGCCGGCGGAGAGGCCGACCTCCTCGATCGTCGTGCCCATCGAATCGTTCCACCGGTTGAGGAAGCCGAACAGCGCGATCACACCGAGGATCTCGACGATCTCCTCGTCGCTCCAATGCGCCTTCAGCGCCGCGGCGATCTGCGGTGTCACGGTGTTGGGCACCGCGGCGGCGGCGAGCGCGAAGTCGAACGCCGCCTTCTCGCCCTCGGTGAAGTGCGGGCTCGCGCGGTAGGTCCAGACATCCGCGAGGCGCTCGGGCGTGGCGCCGAACCGCTCTGCGGCCAGGATGGTGTGCGCCTGGCAGTAGCGGCAGCCGGCGGCGTGCGAAGCCATGTAGCCGATCAGCCGCTTGAGCTCGGAGGTGACGCGGCCGTGCACCTCCATCACCGCCTTGTTCAGTTCGATGAAGGCGCGCGCGACGCGCGGCCGGCGCTGCATGGTGCGCACGGAGTTCGGCACCACGCCGAGCGTACCGTGGAAGAACGTGACGAGGTCGGCGAGTTCCGGGTCGTGGTCGGTCGGCAGCGGATCGACGAGCGGCATGCATCCTCCCCTGCGCCGCAACCTGCGGCGCGGCGTGACATCAGGCCATGCGCGGCGGGCGTGGGCAAGCCGGGAGGATCAAGCCACGATCGTGCGCGCGGGGCCGAGCACGTCCATCTCGAAGTCGAGCCCCACCACCGGCGGGCGCGCGTAGTGCCACACCACGCCCGGCCGCAGCGCGCCGCGCGGGCCGAAGCACGGGCCGAGCAGGTGGCCGATGTCGAACACCGTG
>NZ_JBHYDW010000060.1:4511-18521 GCF_051860475.1 Elioraea sp.
ATCCGCTTCTCCATCGCGCCGAGCACGAACGCGACCTTCTCGCGCAGCGCCTCGGGGTGGGTCTCGCCATGCCGGACGGTGCGCTCGCGGTACGGCCCGTCACCCTCCGCCGCCTCGCCGCCGCCGGCGATCACGAAGCTCGGCCGCGTCGGTGCGCCGCGCGCGGGCACGGTGTAGGAGAAGGCGAACATCACCGGCTCGGGCGGCACGTCGTAGAGCGGGCAGACATTGGTGCGCGCGACCGGGTTCACGCCGTCCGTGTAGATGCCCCAGCGCTCCAGCGTCTGCACATAGACGCGGTTGAACTCGGTGAACCCCGCATCGGTGAACGGCGCGGGCGAGCGCAGTTCGCAGGCCGCGAAGGCGGTGGTCGGCCGGCCGAGCGCGGCGAGATGGCGCTCGACGAAGGCGTAGGCCGCGGTGAGGGGCAGGGGCGTGTGCAGCCGCACGCGCTCGACCTCGAACCCGTCGATGGCCGCGATGCCGGCGGAGTACTGGAACACCGAGGGGATGTAGCGATAGCCGCCGGGATCAAAACGAACCGCATCCTTCATGAGCACCCCCCCAGATCCTTCGCGATCCTAGGGACCTGCGGGATCGGAGGCAACCGCGGCACCCGCGTGATCCGGCTCACAACCCTGCTGCCGACGGAACGATAGCATCGGCCTGTCAGGCATGTGCGCGACGGCAGAGCCGGACCCTTCGGAGGGCAGGACGATGAGCGATGGCGAGCAGAACGGTGCGACCTGGGGCTCGCGTCTCGTCGGCGGCATCCAGGTGGTCGGCGGCGGGCTCGAGATCGCGCTCGGCGTCGGCGGGATCGTCCTGCCGGAACCCGCCACCACGGTGGGGGGCGTGATCCTGGTCGCGCATGGCGCCGACACCGTGGTCGCCGGCTTCCGGACGCTCTGGTATGGCGAGGTCCAGCACAGCTATACGCAACAGCTCGGCACCGCCACGGCGCGCGGCCTCGGCGCCTCGCCGCAGACCGCGCGCGGCATCGGCACGGCGGTGGACATCGCGGCCGGGGTCGGGCCCGGACTTGCGGTCGGCGTGTCGCGCCGGCTTGCGATCGCCGGCGCCGAGGGGGCGACGGAGCGCGTGGCAGTCGCCTATCTGCATCGCAGCGCCTTGCAGATGGGCCACAATGCGGTCGGCGTCACGGCGGGCGGCAAGACCGCGTGGGTGCACTTCGCCGGCACCTCGCCGGGCCGCGTCGTGCCGCTGTTCGGCGGGCCCGGCAACGGCTACCTCCTCACCGAGCTGGCCGTGACGACGCAGCAGGCCACCCGCGCCTCGACCGCGTTGCAGACCCTGCGGGCGGGCTCCCCGCAGACCTGGGGCTTCTTCGGACCGAACTGCACCACGGTCGCCACCCGCGTGCTGCAGGATGCGGGCGTCGTGGTTCCCGCCTGGTCGCGCACGCCTTATCTGTTGCATTTGGGGGTGAACTACGGCGCGGAGATCACCGTGGTTGCCGGCGCGGCCGCGACCACGTCGCCGGTGTTGCTGGCGCCGCAGGGTGCGCCGCGGCCGGTGATCGTGGCTCCGCGGCGCTAGACGAGGGCGAGATGGGGCTGGTGGTCGGCGAATGGCGGTTCCTGCCTGGATCTGCGCCCGAGGTCGCGGTGATCGCCGAGGCACTGGCGCGTCACACCGGCCTCGAGGTCCGGCAGGAGGGCTTGGCCGATGCTGTCGCGCTCATTGTGCCGACGCTGCGCGAGCGTCTGTTCGACTGGCGCAGTGACGGCGCGGTGGTGACGGTGCACGGTTTCGTCCCGCCGCACCCGTATCTCTGGGAGATGCTCGACGCGGTGATGGCGTCGTTCGGCGGGCAGATCGGCGCGGCCGAGCACCTCTGGCGGCGCGACCCGGCCCACGTGGCCCTGCGGCGGCCCTGGCACGCGCTGACCGCCGCCGAGCGGCTGATCCTGCGCGTGCCGACCATGGGCGCGTGGCGGCCGCTCGACCGTTTCCTCGGCCGCAAGGCCCGCTGACTGCGCAACTACGCCACCTCCCGCACCCCGCGCGCCCGCCAGGTCAGCGCCTCGGCGACATGCAGGCGCTTCACCGCCGCGCTCCCCGCCAGATCGGCGAGGGTGCGCGCCACGCGCAGCGTGCGCGCGAAGCCGCGCGTCGAGAGCCGGAGCCGCACCGCCGCCTGCTCGGCCAGCGCCAGCGCATCGGCCTCTGCCTCCAGCGTCGTGCGCAGCACCTCGCCGTCCGCCTCGGCGTTGCTTGCGGGTCCGTCCGCGCCGTAGCGCGCCCGCTGCCGCGCCCGCGCCTCGGCCACGCGCACGGCGACCGCGGCGGTCGGCTCGCCGGGGCGCACGCGCGTCAACTCGGCCGGCGCGATCGGCTGCACCTCGACGAACAGGTCGATGCGGTCGAGCAAGGGTCCCGACAGCCGCCCCTGATACTCCTCGCCGCAGCGCGGCGCCTTGGTGCACTCGCGCGCGGGGTCGCCGAGATGGCCGCAGCGGCACGGATTCATCGCGGCGACGAGCTGGAATCGTGCCGGATAGGTCACGTGCGCCGAGGCGCGCGCAACCGTGGTGCGCCCGGTCTCCAGGGGCTGGCGCAGCGCCTCCAGCGTCTGGCGCGGGAACTCGGGCAGCTCGTCGAGGAACAGCACGCCGCGATGGGCGAGGCTGATCTCGCCCGGGCGCGCGCGATGGCCCCCACCCGTCAGCGCCGCCTGGCTCGCCGAATGGTGCGGGTCGCGGAACGGCGGGCGTGTGACCAGCCGCCCGTCGCGCAACATCCCGGCGACGGAATGGACCATGCTGACCTCCAGCGCCTCCGCGGGTGTCAGCTCCGGCAGCAGGCCGGGCATGCGCGCGGCCAGCATCGATTTTCCCGCACCCGGTGGGCCGATCAGGATCAGGTTGTGCCCGCCCGCGGCGGCCACTTCGAGCGCGCGCTTCGCGGTCTCCTGGCCCTTCACGTCGAGCAGGTCGAGCCCGGGCGGGGCGGGCGGCAGGGCAGGGCGGTCGGGCGGGGCGATCACCTGCTCGCCGCGGAAATGGTTGATCAGTTGCAGCAGTGACTCGGCCGGCAGCACGCGCGCATCGCCGGCCCAGGCGGCTTCGGCGCCCTGGCTTGCGGGACAGATCAGGCCCAGGCCCCGCGAGGCCGCGCCGATCGCGGCGGGCAGCACGCCGGCCACGGGTGCCAGCCGTCCGTCGAGGCCGAGCTCGCCCAGCGCCGCGTGCTCGGCGATGTCCTCGATCGGCACGATCCCCATGGCGGCGAGCAGCGCGAGCGCGATCGGCAGGTCGAAGTGGCTCCCTTCCTTCTGGAGGTCGGCAGGCGCGAGGTTCACCAGGATGCGCTTGGGCGGCAGGGAGAGCCCGATCGACGTCATCGCCGCGCGCACGCGCTCGCGGCTCTCGCCCACCGCCTTGTCCGGCAGGCCGACGACCGAGAACGCCGGCAGCCCGGGTGCCACCTGCACCTGGATCTCCACCGGAACGGTCTCGATGCCCTGGAAGGCGAAGCTGGCGAGGCGGGCGAGCATGCGCGGGCACCCTAGCCGCGCGCCCCCACCGCCTCAACCGATGCGCGGATCGCCCGGCACGGTGCCCGCCGGCAGTGCCGCGACGTGGTCATGGATCGCGCCCGCGCGGGTGAGCCAGATCCGCTCGCGTTCGCGCACGATGTGCCGGAGTGCGCGGCGCAGATGCCGCAGGCGGTGCGGCTGGCCGACGACGTAGGGATGCAGCGCGATTCCCGTCACCAGCGGCTGGCCCGCCGAGTGCGGCATGGCTGGCACGGAGACTGCCTGCGGCGCTGCGCAGCGGGCTCATGGCGGCCGACGCACCGGCCCTGGCAACACCGGCCCCGCTGCCAGCACGCATGGTCGGCGAACTGGCGCGTCATTCCTCGACGGCTTCGTCGAGCATCGGCCGGTCGCGCTCGGCCTCGAGCCAGAGCGGGTCGAGCAGCGCCGCCAGCCCAAGCTGAGTGTCGAACCCGACCTGGTCGGCCCCCTCACTCTCCGTCCCCGCGCCAAGCACCGCGCAGAGGCGCCGGTCGAGTTCCGCCGCGCCTTCGCGCACGCCCAGAAGCGCCGTCAGGTCGGCGCCCAACGCGCCGTTCGCAGGCAGCAGGTAGCGGTTCGAATCGGACGGGTCCTCGGCGACCCTGGCCGCGACGAACCGCGTCGCCGTCGGCAGCGGCTGCGGCCCGACCGAAGTCGCCCCTGACAGGATGCCGCACAGCACGCTGCCGGGCACGCCCGCCGTGTGCAGGGAAAGGAACAGCGGCGACACCTCGTCCGGCCCGTGCAGCGCGATGTGCAAGGTATTGCCGACGACCAGCGGTTCGCCGGCGAAGGCGACCGCGCGGCCGAGCAGGCGTTCCCGGTACTGCGCCTCGTCGTGCCCGCGCGCGGCACGCCGGATCTCCAGCGCGGCGCGGATCACGTGTCCTCGATAGTAGGGCGACCAGGCCCAGGAATAGCAGGCATAGTGTCCGTACAGGGCGAAGCCAACGGCCGATCGGGCATCGGCGGCGGGCGAATCGGCCAGTTGGCGCAGCGCCGCGCGGTCGGCATCGAACAGGGAAACGAGCTCGGCCTCGAACGCATCCGGTGTGCAGCGCGCCAGCCAGTCGGCACCGCGCTCCGTACCCAGCACCTTCGCCCAATCGGCATAGATCTCCGGATTGCGCGGGAGCGCCCTGCCCTGCATCCATTTGTTGGCGCGTTCCAGGTCGAACTGGGTATTGGGGTTCACCTTGCGGAAGCGCGCGCAGAGATCCTTGCGGGATGCGCAGCCGAGCACCAACGCGGTCATGCGCAGTTTGGCGGCGAGCTCGTGTGCCATCGACAGATCCGTGAATCACCGGCGGCCGGGACAGGAAGGCTGAACTGGAATCTACGGAATTTCCAGACGGTTCCCTGGAATTCCGTAAAAGTTTCTTCCCCAGCACGGCCCCCGGCGCGCGGAATGCTGCGTGACTGATGGGGATTGCCTGGACCAGAGGTTCGCGCGCGCCGGTGCCAGGACGATCGAAGGAGGACCGCATGACCCGCCTGCTCCCGCTGCCGCTGGCAGTCACCGGCCCTGCCCTGGCCGTGGCCGCTGCACGCAGCAACCTGATCATCAACCCCGGTTTCGAGACCGGCGACTTCACCGGCTGGACCCAGTCGGGTGACACGGGGTTCACCTTCGTGAATGCCGCCAGGCCCGCCGTGCACAGCGGCGGATACGGCGCCCTTCTCGGCCCAAGCGGCGTCGGCTTCCTGGAACAGAGTTTTACCACCGCCCCGAACGCGGTGCTCGCGATCGGCTTCTGGCTCAAGAATCTGTCCATCTCGAGGAACTTTTTCAGCGTGATCCTGAACGGCACCGAGCTGTTCAGCCTCAGCAACGCCGCTGCCTTCGACTACACGGAATACAGATTTGTCGTGACCGGTAGCGCGAGTGGCTGCAACACGCTGACCTTCGCGTCGCGGCATGGGATCGCCTATTTCGCCCTCGATGCCGTCTTCGTCACCGCGGCACCTGTGCCGGCGCCCGCCTTGATGGCGCCGCTGGACGCTGGGCTACTCGGCCGCGCCGCGGTGCGCCGCCGCCGCGAGGCTGAAGCGGAGGCCGCCTGACGCTTCGGTCACAGCACGCTCTCGGGCACGGTCCGCCACCCCGTCGCCGAAACGGTCGCTGACCGCGCCGGCTGAACCTATGGCGGCAGCGCGACGACGTGGTCGTGGATCGCGCCTGCCGTGGTGGGCCAGATCCGTTCGCGCTCGCGGACGATGTGGCGGAGCGCGCGGCGCAGCTGCCGCAGCCGGTGTGGCTGGCCGACGATGTAGGGGTGCAGCGCGATGCCCATGACCAGCGGCTGGAGCTGCGATTGCTCCAGCATCTCGTCGAAGGTGTCGATGATGATGTCGGCGAACTGTGCCGCGCCATCCTTGCGCGCGACGACGGACGGGATGTCGTTCGCCTCCTGCGGATAGGGGATTGCGAGCAGCGGGCCCGCGCGCGTTCGCATCCACACCGGCTGGTCGTCCATGCACCAGTTCAGCGTGTAGGCGTAGCCCGCTTCCTTCAGCAGGTCGGGCGTGGCGTGGCTCTCGGCAATCCACGGGCTGAGCCAGCCGCGCGGCTTCCGACCCTCGTGGCGGGTGATCGTCTCCGTCGCCTCCGCGATCAGCGCACGCTCAGCCTCCTCTCCAAGCACTGACTGGCGTTCGGAGTTGGTCCGCCCGTGGCCGACGATCTCGTCGCCGCGCGCGCGGATCGCCGACATCAGCGAGGGCGCGTAGGCGTACATCGCACTGTTCACCAGCATCGAGGCGGGCAGGCGCAGCGCGTCGAGCAGCTCCAGCATGCGCCAGGCGCCGACGCGGTTGCCCCAGTCGCGCCACGCGTAGTTCAGCACGTCGGGCGGCGGGCCGCCGGGGGCGAGTTCGGCGCCGAGACCCTCGCCGAAGGCGAAATGCTCCAGATTGATGCCCAGATAGACGGCAAGCCGCCGCCCCTCGGGCCACGTGTAGTCCGCCCGTTCGGCGATGCCGACATAGTCGTAGCGTCCGTGGCTGCGCAGCATGCCTCGCCCCCGTGCGGTTCCGGGGGCGAGGCTCGCAGGCCGCGTGCCGCGCGGGAAGCCTCAGCCGGCCTTGATCTCGATCCGGCTCGCGGGCTTGGCGGCCTCGGGCGGCTTCGGCACGGTCACCGTCAGCACGCCCTTGGTGAACTCCGCCGTCACGTCCTCGGCCTTGGGCGAGAACGGCAGCTGGAGCGTGCGCACGAACGCGCCGTAGCTGCGCTCCTGCACGTGCCAGCCCTTCTCGTCCTTGGCGGCCTCGCTCTTCTTCTCGCCCTTGATGGTGAGCACGTCGTCATCCACCGAGAGCTCGACATCCTGCTCGGTCATGCCGGGCAGTTCGGCGGTCACCGTCAGTCCCGTCTCGGCCTCCTTCACGTCGATCGCCGGGCGCCAGTCGGTCCGCATTACCGGCATCGGCGACATCGCACCGAAAGCCTGTTCGATCCGCTCCTGCATCCGGCGCATGTCCTCAAGCATGCGGTCGACGCCGCCGGCGTCGAACAGCGATGGCAGCATGGCCATGGCCTGTCCTCCTCATTCTCCTGTTGATCGCTGACGTGGCGGGACGCTGATCCCGTCAAGCGCCACACTACCGACAGAAGATCGAAACGACCTTGACCTGGGTCAAGACGCCGGCGTGTAGCGCCAGACCGAGGCGGGCGGGAAATTGGCCGGCGTCCAGGCGACCCGGCGTCCCGCCAGTCCGAGCCGGCGTGCCGGCAGCGGCGAGGTGATGCAGTAGGTGTAGTGCAGGAAGCCGCGCCCGGGCGCGACCGCCTCGATCGCCTCGACCAGGGCGCGCTGGCGCGTGCGCGGCAGCAGCACCAGGGGGATGCCGCAGACGACGGTGCCGATCCTGCCGGCCGCCTCGGCGCCGAGCAGGGCCGGCAGGCGCCAGGCGTCGCCGCACAGCACGGTCACGCCCGGGTATGTCGCGCGCAGAATTGATGCCATCTCCGGCACGATCTCGATGACCGTCAGCCGCGCCGGCGCCACCCCGCCCTCCAGCATCGCGCGGGTGATCGCGCCGGTGCCGGCGCCGAGCTCCACCACCCCTCCGGACGGGCCGGCGCGCACCGCTGCCGCGACGCGCCGCCCCAGCGCCGGGGAGGACGGCACGATCGAGCCCATCTCCAGGGGATTGGCCAGCCAGCGGCGGAAGAACACCCAGGTTCGCGCGGCCGCCGAGGAGGCGGCAGGGTCGGACCGGGCAGCATCATGGGCACGGGCTTGCGGCATGGCAGGGACTCGGCGGAAGGAGGGACCGGACCAGGCGGGGCCGCGCTGTGAAACACGCGCTTGAAGGCAATTCTATCTCAGTTCGATGACGAGTGCGATTTCCGGTCCATGCGAATTGGCGGGTGCAACCGTGGCGCGATCGTGCCATGGTCCTGACTCATCGTTCCCCACCCGCGATCCATGAGCGCACGTATCCTCGTCGTCGACGACGTGATCCCCAATCTCCGCCTGCTCGAGGCCAAGCTGTCCGCCGAGTACTACGAGGTGCAGACGGCGCAGGACGGGCCGGCGGCGCTCGCGATCGCGCACGAGTGGCTGCCCGACATGATCCTGCTCGACGTGATGATGCCGGGCATGGACGGATTCGAGGTCTGCCGCCGGCTCAAGGCCGACCCGTCGACCGAGCATGTGCCCGTGGTCATGGTGACCGCGCTGGGCGAGACCTCGGAGCGCGTGCGCGGCCTCGAAGTGGGGGCGGACGACTTCCTCACCAAGCCGGTGGACGACGAGACGCTGTTCGCGCGCGTGCGTGCCCTGGTCCGGCTCAAGCGCCTGCTGGACGAATGGCGGCTGCGTTCGGAAACCACGCATCAGCTCGGCGTCCAGCCCGAGAGCCAGGCGCTGCCCTCGGTGCGGGGATGCCGCGCGCTGGTGGTGGACGACACCGACCTCGACGCCGAGCGGATCCAGGCCGCGCTCTCGGCCGAGGGCATCCGCTGCGACCGTGCCGTCACGCCGGCCGAGGCGATCGAACGCCTCGCCGCCGCTCCCTATGACCTGGTGATCCTCGACCTGCAGTTCGGCGCCGAGGATCCGCTCCGGCTGACCTCGCGGCTGCGCGCGGACGGGGCGACGCGCGAGACACCGGTGCTGATGGTGGCCGAGGCCGACCTGCGCCGGCAGCTCCATCGAGGGCTCGATCTTGGCGCGAACGACTACATCCTGCGCCCGATCGACCCCAACGAGCTGCGCGCGCGGGCGCGCAACCAGATCCGGCGCAAGCTCTACCAGGACCGGCTGCGCGCCGATCTCGCCTATTCGATCTCGCTGGCGCTGACCGACCCGCTGACCGGGCTGCACAACCAGCGCTACCTGCGGGGCCATCTGCGCTCGCTGGTCGCCTCCGTGCGCGCGGGCGGCGGCTCGCTCGCGGCGATGATGCTGGACCTCGACCATTTCAAGGCGATCAACGACCTCTACGGCCATGCCGCGGGCGATGCCGCGCTGCGCGGCGTGGCCGGGTGCATCCGCGCCCATGTCAGGCTGTTCGACACCGTCGCGCGCTACGGCGGCGAGGAGTTCGCGGTGGTGATGCCGGGGGCGACGCTGGCCGATGCGGTCGCCGCGGCCGAGCGGCTGCGCCGGGAGGTGGCGACGCTCGCCTACCAGCCCGCCGCGGCCGAGCGCCATCCGCTGACGATCAGCATCGGCGTGGCCGCGCTCGGCGGGAACGCGCGCGGCAGCGACGACGAGCTTGCCGAGTCACTGCTCAAGCGGGCTGACGAGGCGCTCTATGAGGCCAAGCGCCAGGGGCGCAATCGCGTGGTCGCGCTGGAGGCGGACGGGGAGATGGTGCCGGCCGGGTAGGCCGGACGGACGCGCCGCGGCTACTTGATCTTCGCTTCCTTGAAGACGACGTGCTTGCGCGCCACCGGGTCGTACTTCTTGAACTCGAGCTTGCCGGTCGCGGTGCGCGTGTTCTTCTTGGTGACGTAGAAATAGCCCGTGTCGGCCGAGCTCACGAGCTTGATCAGCACGGTGTTGGCCTTCGCCATGATCCTCAACTCCTAGGCCTGGCTGCGCCTCGGCGCTCAGGGCCGCGTGGGCGCCGGCGCCGGCACGCTCGCGCTCTCGTCGGGCCCGCGGAAAAGCCATACCGCGGCGGTGATGTCAAGCGCGCTGCCCTCCGCGGCGGGGCAGGTGTCACGGAGCCGGGCGGCCTCCGCGGGCGGGACCGGGCGGCCCGCGGTCGCGCGCCACGCCGCCTCCGCCTCGCGCGCCGCCCCGGCCGCCAGTGCCACGAGCGCCGCCCGCGCGGCCTCGGCCCCGCGGCTGGTGCACACCGCTGGCAGGACGCCGAGACCCTGCACGGCGTAGCCTCCCGGCGCGATCAGGTTCGACCAGGTGATGTGCAGTTCGCTCTCGTCGGGCAGCGGCACCACGGTCTGGATCAGGCCCTTGCCGGTGGTGACCGAACCGATCACCACGGCGCGGCCGTTGTCCTGCAACGCTGCCGCCAGCACCTCGGCCGAGGAGGCCGAGGCGCCGTCCACCAGCACGGCAAGCCGCAACCCGCCGGCGATGTCGGCGCCATCGGCGCGGTGCACCCGCGAGGCGTCCGGGTGGCGGCCCTCGGCGACGGCGATCACCCCGCCGGTGAGGAACAGGTCGGCCGCGGTGATCGCCTGGCGCAGCAGGCCGCCGCGATTGCCGCGCAGATCGAGCACCAGTCCGGGCGGGGCCGGGTCGCGATGCGCCACCGCGATCACCGCGCGCGCGAGCCGCCGGTCGGTCAGCCGGTTGAAGGCGGACACGCGTACGATCGGGATCGCGCTCTGCCAGCTCAGCGAGACCGTCTCGGGCGCGACCATCGCGCGGGCCAGCACGATGGTCTCGGTCCGCCCACTCTCGCGGCGCACCGTCAGGCTGACCGGTGCGCTCTCCTCGCCCTCCAGCGCCGCCTCGAGCTGCGTCGCCGAGAGCCGCGCGGTCGATCGCCCGTCGATCGCCAGCACCCGCTCCCCCTCCGTGAGCCCGGCTGCCCAGGCCGGCGCATCGTCGATCACCCGCGCGATCACCGCGCCGCCGGGATCGGGGGCGAGCACAAGCCCGAGCCCGGCCTCGCCGAGCCGGCGCGACCGGCCGGTGCGCGCCTCCTCCGGAGGGACGTAGCGTGAGTAGGGATCGAGGGTGGCGAGCGCCTCGTCGAAGAAGGCGCGCGCGAGCGCCGCCGACGACTTCCGCGCCAGCACAGGCGAGGCGGTGGACGCGGCGGTGATCAGCCGCGATGCCGCCTCGGCCCACGACGCCGGGGCATCGGCGGGCGGGGCCTGCACGCGGGCGACCACGCCGTCGCCGGCCCGGAGCTCGATCGTGCGACCGGCGAGCCGCGGCACGATCCGCCGGTCGGCCAGCGAAAGTCCGCGCAGTCCGGCGACCGTCAGGCCCGGAAGGTCGATCGGGTCGACATGGCGCTCGGCCAAGGCCGTCAGGCCGACGCGGAGCACCGTCGCGAGCGGAGCCTGGGAGTCGGCGACCGCCGCCTGCGCCCGGCCGAGCACTGCAAGCACGGCCAGCAGCCCGAGACCGAGGCAACGCAGTCCGCCCATGCCGAATCGTCCCTGAACCGAGCCATGGTAGGATGCGGCACTGCACCACGAAAGCATTCGTTTCGTGGTTGTAGAAAATTGGCGCCGAAATCCGCGCCCATCCAGCCTATTGACTGGGCGCCCTCACCCAATGCACGCGGGGCCGTTCGGTTCCCTTCGGCCAGTCCTTGCAGAGCCGGGGCGTGAACCCGCCGAGGCAGCCCTGCGGTGCGGCGCAGACCGCGTCGATCTCGGCCTGCGTCTCGACCGGCACGAAGGTGACGTATTGCGGATCATCGCCATCGGCCCAATCCACCTCCTCGTGGAACTCGTAGACGTAGCGCTGCCCGCAGTCGCGGCATTGCAGGAGGTGGCGCCACCAATGGCTTTCCTCGACGACGGTGGCGTGCAACGCGAACTGCTGTTTCAGGGGCTTGGCCAGCGTTGCTTCCGGATCGGTCCAGAGCGCGCACTGGGTGGGTGGTTTCAAGGACAGTGGCATGGCGGCTCAGGCGCGGGCGCGCTTCGGCGCCTTCGCCGCCGCACCCCGTCGTCCCCCGCCGCGCCGTCCCGAGAGCGGCTTGCCCTTCTCGGCCAGCAGGCGGACCGCCTCGTCGAGCCCGATCTCCTCCATCATCACGCCCTTGGGCAGGTTGGCCACCGTCGTGCCGTGCTGGACATAGGGGCCGAACCGGCCCTTGCGCACCTTCACCTCGCCGCCCTTGGGATGCTCGCCGACTGCCCGCACCGAGTCGAGCTTCTTGGCCAGCAGCACGACGGCGCGGTTGAGGCCGACCGCGAGCACGTCGTCGTCCTTGTCGAGGCTGGCGTAGACGGGCCCCACCTTCACATAGGGTCCGAACTGGCCAAGACCCGCGTAGATCGGCTCCTGGCGCTCCGGGTGGATGCCGACCAGGCGTGGCAGGGACAGCCAGCCGAGCGCCTGCTCAAGCGTCACGCCGCCCGGGTCGGCGCCCTTGGGCAGCGAGGCGCGCTTGGGCTTGGGCGCGGCCGGCTCCTTCGCCTTGCCCTTGCCGCGCTTCGGCTTGGGCGCGTCCGGGTCGGGCGGCGGCGCTTCGCCGAGCTGCACGTAGAGCCCGTAGGGTCCCTGGCGCAGCGTGACCGGCTCTCCCGTGTCGGGATGGTGGCCGAGCAGCCGTTCCTCGCCCTCACCGTCGGCGCCCGTGAGGTTCCGGGTGTAGCGGCACTCGGGGTAGTTCGAGCAGCCGATGAAGGCGCCGGTGTTGCCGCCGATGCGCAGGCCGAGCCGGCCGTTGCGGCAGCGCGGGCAGAGTCGGGGATCGGCGCCACCGCCTTGATCGGGAAAGAAATGTGGGCCGAGATCGCGGTCCAGCGCCTCGACCACGTCGCTGATGCGGAGCTCCTTGGTCTCCTCCACCGCGGCGACGAAGTCGCGCCAGAAGTCGCGCATCACCGCGCGCCACTCGGCGCGGCCGCCAGAGATGTCGTCGAGCCTCTCCTCGAGCCCCGCGGTGAAGTCGTAGGCGACGTAGTGCTCGAAGAAGCCGGTGAGGAAGGCGGTGACGATCCGGCCGCGATCCTCGGGGATGAAGCGGCGGCTCTCGAGCCGGACATAGGCGCGATCCTGCAGCACCTGGAGGATCGAGGCATAGGTGGAGGGCCGGCCGATCCCCAGTTCCTCCAGCTTCTTCACCAGGCTCGCCTCGGAGTAGCGCGGCGGCGGCTGGGTGAAGTGCTGCTCCGGCCGGGCCTCGGCGAGCGTCGGCCGCTCGCCCTGGGCCATCGCGGGCAGGATGCGGGCGTCCTCGTCCTCGGCCGGTTCGTCGCGGTCCTCGCGGTAGAGCTTGAGGAACCCGTCGAAGACCAGCACGGAACCCGTTGCGCGGAAAGCGATCTTGCGGTCCTCGGATTCGACCTCGACGGTGGTCTGGTCAAGCTCCGCCGAAGCCATCTGGCTGGCCGCCGCGCGCTTCCAGACCAGCTCGTAGAGCCGCCGCTGATCCTCGGAGAGCGCATGCGCGACGTCCTCGGGGCGGAGCGTGAAGTCGGTGGGGCGAATCGCCTCATGGGCTTCCTGGGCGTTCTTCGCGCGCGACGCGTAGCGGCGCGGCTCGGGCGGCAGGTAGTCGGGCCCGTACGACCCGCTGAGGTGCTTGCGGATCGCCGCGATCGCCTCCTCGGCCATTTGCACGCCGTCGGTCCGCATATAGGTGATGAGACCAACGGTCTCGCCGCGGATCTCCACGCCCTCGTACAGCTGCTGGGCCGTGCGCATCGTGCGGGTCGCGCCGAAGCCGAGCTTGCGGGAGGCCTCCTGCTGGATCGTGGAGGTGGTGAAGGGCGGCGGCGGATTGCGCCGGACGCGCTTGCGCTCGACCGACGCGATCTGATAGCGCGCTGACTCTGCGGCTTTCTTGGCCGCCTTGGCGGCCGCCTCGTCGGCGAGGTCGAACTGGCCGAGCTTCTTCCCGTCCAGCACCGTCAGCTTCGCCGCGAACGGCGCGCCGGCAGCGGTCGTGAAGGCGCCCTCGACGGTCCAGTACTCGCGCGCGCGGAACGCCTCGATCTCGGCCTCGCGCTCGCAGATCAGGCGCAGCGCGACGCTCTGCACCCGCCCCGCACTGCGGCTGCCCGGCAGCTTGCGCCACAGCACGGGGCTCAGGGTGAAGCCGAACAGGTAGTCGAGCGCGCGGCGCGCAAGATAGGCGTCGATCAGGTCGCCATCGAGATCGCGCGGATGGGCGATCGCGTTCCTGACCGCCGTCCGCGTGATCTCGTTGAAGACGATGCGCTTGACCGCCACGCCCTTCAGCGCCCGCTTGCCTTCCAGCATCTCCTTGACGTGCCAGGAGATCGCCTCGCCCTCGCGGTCGGGGTCGGTGGCGAGGTAGAGGGTCTTGGCGCCCTTCAGCGCCGCGGCGAT
>NZ_JBHYDW010000060.1:18531-23943 GCF_051860475.1 Elioraea sp.
GATCGCGCGGACCTGCCTGTCGCCCCGGTCATCGGCGGACCAGTCCATCGCGAAGTCCTGCTCGGGGCGCACCGAGCCGTCCTTCGGCGGCAGGTCGCGCACATGCCCGTAGCTCGCCAGCACGGTGTACTCCCGGCCGAGATAGCCGTTGATGGTCTTGGCCTTGGCCGGCGATTCGACGACGACGACGTCCATTCCGGATCCCCGATTGGCCCGGGGCGGGCCGCTACCGGCTGGCGAGCGCCACCCGGTTCCCCGGCAGCCGCTCGATCCGCCCCTCGAGATCGAGCTCGAGCAGGGCGGCCGAGACGGCGGGCGCGGAACATGGGCAGCGGCGCAGGAGCTCGTCAACCGTCACGGGCGAGGGGGAGAGCAGAGTGCGCAGCGCCGCGAGCGCGGCGGCGACGTCGTCGCCGGGCGGTTCGGCCGCTTCGGTCATCTCGTCGTGAGGCTCCGGCGCGGCCTCCTCGTCCGCCTCGGCGGGGAGCGCGAGGGCGCGCCGCCACGGCTCCGCCGGCGGGCCTTCGGGCAGGTGGGCGAGGATATCCTCGGCGCTCTCGACCAAGTGCCCGCCCTGACGGATCAGGTCGTTGGCGCCGCGCGAGCGCGGGTCGAGCGGGGAACCCGGCACGGCGAACAGCTCGCGCCCGGCCTCGAGCGCGAGCCGGGCGGTGATCAGGCTGCCGGACTTGGGTGCGGCCTCGACCACCACCACGCCGAGCGCGAGCCCGGCGATGATGCGGTTGCGGCGGGGAAACAGCCCGGGCAGGGCGGCGGTGCCGAGCGGCGCCTCGGCGACCACGGCGCCCGTTTCGGCGATGCGGGCCTGAAGCTCGGCATGCTCGGGCGGGTAGGGGCGGTCGAGCCCGGTCGCGACGGCCGCCACCGTCACGCCGCAGGCGAGCGCGCCCTGGTGCGCGGCCGCGTCGATGCCGCGCGCGAGGCCCGAGACCACGACGATGCCGGCCTCGGCGAGGTCGCGCGCCAGCCGTTCGGCGAGCACCCGCCCGCCGGCCGACGCATTGCGCGCGCCGACGATCGCCACGCTGCGCCGCGCGAGATGCGCCGGGTCGCCGAGCACGGCGAGCGCCAGCGGCGCGTCCTCGATGGCGGCGAGGGCGTGCGGGTAATCGGGATCGTCCAGCACAAGGAGACGCGCGCCGAGCCGGGCTAGCGCCTGCTCCTCGGCCTCGGCGGCGGCCTCGTCGGGGACGGTGACGGTGCGGCCGCGCGCGAGCCGCGGCAGGGCGGCGATCGCGGCACGGGCCGAGCCGTGGCGGGCGATCAGCATGCGGGCGGTGATCGCGCCGATCCCCTCGGCGCGGGCGAGCCTCAGCCGCGCACGTCGCTCCGCTGCGTTCACCGGGACTGGCCGATGCGCGGCTCGGTGCCGGCAAGCAGGCGGCGGATATTGCCGGCGTGGCGCGTGTAGATGAGGGCCGCAATCACCACCGAAGCGGCGACCATCCAGCGATCTGCGAACGCGGCGGCGTAGAGGGGGGCGGCGGCGAAGGACACCAGGGCAGAGAGCGAGGAGAGGCGCGCGACCGCCGCGACCGCGAGCCAGGTCGCGCAGGCGGCGAGCCCCACCGGCCACGCCGCGCCGATCAGCACGCCGAGCCCGGTCGCGACCCCCTTGCCGCCGGCGAAGCCGAGCCAGGGCGTGAACATGTGCCCGACCACGGCGGCCACCCCGGCGACCGGGGCGGCCAGTGGCCCGAGCCACCAGCCGGCGAGCAGCACCGCGGCCGCGCCCTTGCCGCCGTCGAGCAGCAGCGTCGCCACGGCGAGATCCTTGCGGCCGGTGCGCAGCACGTTGGTGGCGCCGATATTGCCGGAACCGATCCGGCGCACGTCGCCGAGTCCCGCCGCCTTGGTCAGCACCAGGCCGAACGGGATCGAGCCGAGCGCGAGGCCCAGCAGCGCGGCCAGCGCGAACGTCATCCGAACACCCGCCGCCCGCCCTTCCAGGTGCCGAGCACCTTGCCCTGCACCGGGCGGCCGTCGAGCGGGGTGTTGCGGCTGTTGCCGGCGAGGTCGTCGGCGCGGATCTGCCAGGCGCGGTCGAGATCGAACAGGCAGAGATCGGCCGGCACGCCTTCCGCGAGCCGCCCGGCCGCCACGCCGAGCAGCGAGGCGGGGCGGTGGGTGAGCAGGCCGAGCGCGTCGAGCAAGGGCAGGTGGCCGGCGTGCACGGCGTTCAGCGTCACCGCGAGCAGCGTTTCAAGCCCGACCCCGCCCGGCTCGGCCTGGGCGAAGGGCAGGCGCTTGGCGTCCGTGTCCTGCGGCTGGTGGTCGGAGGCGATGGCGTCGATCGTGCCGTCGGCGAGGGCCGCCAGCACTGCCAGCCGGTCCGCCTCGGTCCGCAGCGGCGGGGAGAGCCGGGCATAGGTGCGCCACTCGCCGATCGCGGTCTCGTTCAGGTCGAAATACGGGGGCGCGGTGTCGCAGGTGACGCGCACGCCCTTGGCCTTGGCGGCGCGGATCAGCTCGAGCGCCTCGGCGGTGCTGACATGGGCGAAGTGGACATGCCCGCCGGTCAGCCCAGCGAGCCGGATGTCGCGCGCGACCATGATCGCCTCGGCGGCGGCGGGGATGCCGGGCAGGCCGAGCATGGTGGCCTGGAACCCCTCGGTGACGGCGCCGCCCGCGGCGAGCGACGGCTCCTCCGGGTGCTGGATGATGAAGGCGCCGAAGCCAGCGGCGTAGGAGAGCGCAAGCCGCATGGTGCGCGCCTCGGCGATCGGGCGCCTTCCGTCGGTGAAGGCCGCCGCGCCGGCCTCGCGCAAGAGGCCGTATTCGGCGAGTTCCCTGCCCGTGCAGCCCTTGGTGGCGGCGCCGTAGGGGATGACCGTCACGCCGAGCGAGCCGGCATGGCGGGCGACGAACTCGACCAGCGCCGGCTCGTCGAGCGGCGGGTCGGTGTCGGGCAGGGCGGCGAGCGTGGTGATCCCGCCGGCGGCCGCGCAGGCGGCGAGGGTGGCGAGGCTCTCCTTGTGCTCCTCGCCCGGCTCGCGCAGGCCGACGCGCATGTCGACCAGCCCGGGGCCGAGGCAGGCGCCTGCGCAGTCGATGCGCTCGGCGCTCTCGGGCGGGGCGGCGGGGTTGAGCGCGGCGATGCGCCCGCCCTCGACCAGCAGCGTGCCGGGCGCGTCGAGACCGGTCGCCGGATCGAGCAGCCGGGCGTTGACGAAGAGCGTGCTCATACGTTGCGCCTGAGGTCTCGCGTCAGCAGGTCGAGCACGGCCATGCGCACGGCCACCCCCATCTCGACCTGTTCCTGGATGACGCTGTGCTGGAGGTCGTCGGCGACCGCGCTGTCGATCTCGACGCCGCGGTTCATGGGCCCCGGGTGCATCACCAGCGCATCGGGCTTGGCCAGCGCGAGCTTGGCCGCGTCGAGCCCGTGGAAGCGGAAGTATTCGCGCGCGGAGGGGACGAAGCTGCGGCTCATGCGCTCCTTCTGGAGCCGCAGCATCATCACGACGTCGGCGTCCTTCAACGCCTCCCGCATGTCGGTATGGACCTCGACGCCGAGCTGCGCCGCGCCGGCGGGCAGCAGGGTGGGGGGCGCGCAGATGCGCACGCGGCAGCCCATGGTGGTGAGCAGGTGGATGTTGGAGCGGGCGACGCGGGAGTGCAGCACGTCGCCGCAGATGGCGACGGTGAGGTTCTCGAGCGTGCCGCGGTGGCGGCGGATGGTGAGGGCGTCGAGCAGGGCCTGGGTGGGGTGTTCGTGGGTGCCGTCGCCGGCGTTGATCACCGAGGCGTCGAGCTTCTGGGCGAGCAGGGCGGCCGCGCCCGACTGGTCATGTCGGACCACCAGCACGTCGACATGCATGGCGTTGAGCGTCATGGCCGTGTCGATCAGGGTTTCGCCCTTGGAGACGGAGGAGCCGGAGGGCGACATGTTGATGACGTCGGCGCCGAGGCGTTTGCCGGCGAGTTCGAAGCTGGTGCGGGTGCGAGTGGAGGCTTCGAAGAACATGTTCATCAGGGTTCGGCCGCGCATGACGTCGCGTGGGCCGCCCTGGCGGTTGAGCGAGATGTAGGTTTCGGCGAGGTCGAGGGCGGCGCGGATCTGGCCTGGGTCGAGGCCGGCGATGCCCAGCAGGTGGCGTCGTTTGCCGACCTGTCGTCCGAATCCGTGTTCCGCCACCTGGGGACTCCCGGCTGTGCGGGGGCGGAGGGAACGCGCGTTGGGGGGTGGGCGTCAAGCGTGGGGTTGGTAGGGGAAGGTCCAGGAAACTCAGTTTCCTGGCGGGTGGGGCCGGGAGGGCGGAGCCCTTCCGGGGTTCTTGGGCGGCCGGAGGCCGGTCCCCGCACTTGGCCCCGGATGGTAGGCACCCGATTCCTGGAACTGACCCAACAGGCACGATAGATATCAATCATCAATTTAGACCAACACAATACTATGAAGATATTGCTCTTTTCTAAGTAAAGATGCTATGCTCGACGAGCCATCCTTTCCACATATTTTTTGCCTTCATTGGTCACAGAAAATTTCTTGCGCGCCTGCTTCGTAGTGCCGTCCTTTCTTTTCTGAATTATAAGTGCGGGCTTCTGTTCTTTATTCCAGTCCAGTGCGCGTGTCACGTTGCCAACACCATGGCCAAGATGCTTGAGCTCCGAATTAATTCTCTGGGACTCCAGCTCTTGGATGCCTTCCTTATATTGCAACCAATAGCCAGCGACCAAGACCTTTTCTCCGTCGGATGACGGAGACACTGCATCGTAGAACTCTGCAAGTGAGTTACTCTCCGATGGCATTCCAGATGAACTGTTTTCATCCCGACCGCCATCTGACTTGGCGGAGCCGCTGGGCGATGAGGCCCGTTCGGTCAGGCCTGGGATGCCAAACCGCGATCCAGCCCAGGCAAGGACCCGCTGGCGCTCATCCTCGGACAGCTCGTTAAGTGCGTGCTCGACTTGCACCATCGCGGCCAGCTCTTTGCTCATGGCCATTTCGGGCATATCGTCCTCTCAACGTATGTGTTGAACCCAGTTTGAGGCCAAAGATATACTCACACTGCAGCGGACATTCGGTCAATGGTGCCCTTGGACAAGCTCACAGACGTCGTTCACTCAGGCGACCTCACGCGTGCTGAGCAACTGTTGCTCTGCCTCGCACAGCTGGGTAATGGAGCACATTCCCTTGGTGAGCTTCGCGCTGCCGCCCGCGCCGTCGGAATTTCAGATGCCAATGTGCCTCGAGACATCCGGAGACTGAAAGGCCTTGTCTTCCAGCGCCATCAAGGATGGGCCTTGACAAGCCCTGGGAAGAGGCGAGCGGACGAGTTACTCAGTGTGACCGACACTCATGTCATAACACAATCTAAGAGCCCATCCGGGAAGAAGTTGAGTCGTTTGAATCGGCTGTGATTCGCTGCGTCAGCAGACGATTCGCGGAGG
>NZ_JBHYDW010000061.1:0-23738 GCF_051860475.1 Elioraea sp.
GGACTGGCCCATCGCCACGCCGATATCCGCGCGCTTCAGCGCCGGCGCATCGTTCACGCCGTCGCCCGTCATCGCCACCACGTGGCGGCGCGCCTGGAGTGCCTGCACAAGCCGGAGCTTGTGCGCAGGCGTGGTGCGCGCGAACACGTGCACGGTCTCGGCCGCGCGGATCAGCGCGCGGTCGTCCATCGCGTCGAGCTCGGCGCCGGTCAGCGCGCCGGTGGAGACATCGAGCCCGATCTCGCGGCCGATCGCGACCGCCGTGCCGGCGTGGTCGCCGGTGATCATGGTGACGGCGATGCCGGCGCGGCGGCACTCGGCGACCGCGGCGATCGCCTCCTCGCGCGCCGCGTCGATCAGGGCGGCGACGCCGAGCAGGTCGATCTCGTTGATGTCGTCGAACTCGAGCGTGAGGTGATCGGGCTCGGTCGGCCGCGCAGCGACCGCGATCAGGCGGTAGCCGCGCTCGGCGAGCGCATTGAGCCGTGCGTGCCACGCCTCGCCCACATGCTTGCAGCGCGCGAGCAGCACCTCGGGCGCGCCCTTCACCGCGATCAGCGCGTGGCCCTCGTGGTCGTGGTGCAGGGTCGCCATGAACTTGTGGTCGGACTCGAACGGGATCGCGTCCGTACGGCTCCAGTGGCGCTGGATCGCCGCGGCATCGAGGCCCGCCTTGGCGGCGGCGACCAGGAAGGCGCCGTCGGTCGGGTCGCCCTCGATCGCCCAGTTGCCCTTCTCGTCGTGCAGCCGCGCGTCGTTGCACAGCACCGCCGCGCGCAGCATCCCGGCGAGTGCCGCGTCGTCCTCGGCGGCGACGGGCGTGCCGTCACGCGTGATGTCGCCTTCCGGCACGTAACCGACGCCGGCGACCTCGATCTCGCCGTCGGGCAGCGCGATCGCGCGCACGGAGAGCTCGTTGCGCGTCAGCGTGCCGGTCTTGTCGGTGCAGATGACATCGACGCTGCCGAGCGCCTCGACCGCCGGCAGACGGCGCACGATCGCGTTGCGCGCGGCCATGCGGCGCACGCCGAGCGCGAGGATCACGGTGATCACCGCCGGCAGGCCCTCGGGGATGGCGGCCACCGCGATCCCTACCGCGGCGAGGAACATCTCGCTCGCGGGCAGGCCGCGCAGCGCGTAGCCGAAGGCGAAGGTGGCGGCGGCGAGCAGCAGGATCGCGACGCTCAGTGCCTTGCCGAACTGGGAGATCGCGCGCAGCAGCGGCGTCTGGAGCTGTTCGACCTCGGCGAGCATGTCGGAGATGCGGCCGATCTCGGTGTTCGTCCCCGTGGCAATGACGATGCCGCGGCCGTGGCCGGCGGCGATCACGGTGCCGGAGAAGGCCATCGAGGTCCGGTCGCCGAGGGCGGCGTGGTCGTCCACCGGGTCGGGCGACTTGGCGACCGGCAGGCTTTCGCCGGTGAGGATCGCCTCCTGGACGCTGAGGCCGCGCGCGCGGATGATGCGCAGATCCGCGGGCACGCGGTCGCCCGGTTCCAGCACGACCAGGTCGCCGGGCACGATCTGTTCGGCATCGATGCCGTGGCGATGGCCGTTGCGGATCACGGTGGCGCGCGGCGAGAGCATCCGCCGCACGGCATCCATCGCCTGTTCGGCCTTGCCCTCCTGGATGAAGCCGACGATCGCGTTGATCACCACCACCGCGACGATCACGATCGTATCGACCCAGTGCTCAAGCAGCGCGGTGACGACGGCGGCGCCGAGCAGCACCTGGATCAGCACGTTCTGGAACTGCGCGAGGAACCGGCGCAGCGGTCCGGCGCGCGCGGGTTCGGGCAGGCTGTTCTGTCCGTGCTGGGCGAGCCGGGCCGCGACCTCGGCGTCATCGAGCCCGTGGGCGCTGGTGCCGAGACGCGTGCAGACCTCGTCGGCCGGCAGTGCGTGCCAGTGCGGTACCTTGGTCATGATCGAGGTGTGTCCGCAGCCGGGGCGGATGGTCAAGGGACAAGGCCACCTGGCCAACGCGGGCGCTCGGCTGCGCTATGCGGTCCGAGGGAGGAGCGTCCCGGCCTTGGTCACGTTTGCCCGTCGCGCCGCTAGTCGTCCGGCGTCACCTCGCAACGGAATGTGGCCGCGCTGCGGCGGACATGGCGCTGTGCGGCTGCGCATCCTCCCGCCTCGGCCAGAATGAAAGGACGGCGCCCAGCGGCAGCAGCCAGACGATCCGCGCCTGGTAGCGCAGGTGCGGCTTGGACAGCGCCCCGGTCGCGAGCGCGTTCGCCGTCACGCCCCCAACCAGGCACAGCACGAGCCCCAATCGTCGCCAATCGCGGCGCTGCGCGAGGCGCACCACGGCCAACGCGAGGACGGGCAGGGACGCGAGCAGAACCGTTGTGTGCACCCGCAGGAACGGTGTCGCGAGCTCCTCGAGCTCACCGCGCATCTGTGCGCCGGCCTCGAACGCGGCGCGCTCGCGCGAGGGGAAGCCGCGCGAGAGAACCTTATCGGCGAACTCGTCCAGATCCAGGTTGTCCAGCGTGTCGCCCACGCGCACCAGCACGAGCTGCCGCCCCCAGTTCTGCAACGCTGAGCGCGCCACCGCAGCGGGATGGTCCGAGAGCGTCGCGGCGACGATCGCGCCGGCCTCCGGGACGAGCCGGACGCTCCCCATCGGCCGTACCGGGCTCTCGGGGCTCCAGAGGAAGGCATCACTGTCCATCGGCATCCGGTCGATGAAGTCGCAGAAGTACCAGCCTGCTGCCGGGCAGCGTGCGCGCAGGGTCATGATGGCAGGCCCGTCCTCCTGGAGTCTGGCCAGCAGGAAGATCGCACCGTGCGGCGAGAGGGTAACGCGGCCGAAGGCGTGCCAGTTTGCTCCCAGAAGGAACGCAACGGCGGCCGCCAGCGGCACCGCCGCGCGCAACGCCGGCCGCCAGTGCCGACGTGCGAGCAGCACCGCGACCACGAGCACGGTCGCGCTCGGCAGGTGCGAGAGATGGACGGCGATCGCGACCGCGCCGATCATTGCGACCGCGATCGTCTCGGCGCGTGCCAGACGTCCTTCGCCGAAGCCGAGCAGGTAGAGACACAGCACGACCACGGGCGTGAAGAAATCCGGCATCAGCATCGCACTGACCCACGGGGCCGAGGTCAGCCCGGCCAAGCCCGCCGCCAGGGCCAGGTGCCGCACCGGGGTGACGCTCCCGCAGGCCACGCGCTGCACCAGCCACAGCAGCCACGACAGGATCGCGCCCTGCGCGGCGAGCGGCAGCCAAAGCGTGATCCCCTGGTGGAACAGCAGCAGGAACGGGCCGTAGGCCGCCGTCTTGTCCCACGGTGCCTCGCCCGTGATGGTGTGCAGCAGGTACGCGGCCGTATCGACGAAGATGATCGGATAGCCGTTCATCAGCGCCGGCCAGACGAGCAGGGCGCCGGCGGCGAGGATCGCACCGAGGCGCAGCGGCATCGTCGCGAGGGAGGGCATCCCGCGGCTCACGCGTGCGCGCCCTCGACGATCCGTCCGTCCTCCATGGCGATGATGCGGTCGGCGATGTCGTGGATGCGCGGATCGTGGGTGACGATGAAGACCGTGCGGCGCTGTTCCTTGGCAAGGCGTTGCAGGAGACGCATCGTCTCGCCGCCGGTCTTGCCGTCAAGTGCGGCTGTCGGTTCGTCGGCGAGGATCAGCCCCGGCCCGTGCACGAGCGCGCGCGCGATCGCCACGCGCTGGCGCTGCCCGCCCGAGAGCGTGGCCGGATCCGCGCGCGCCTTCTCGCCGATCCCAACGGCGTGCAGCATGGCGTCTGCGCGGTCCAACCGTTCGCGTTCGCTCAGCGACGCATCGACCTCGAGCGCCATCGCGACATTCTGCTGCGCGGTCAGGAACCCGAGCAGGTTGTGGTGCTGGAAGATGAAGCCCACGCGCCGGCGCACGGCGACGCGCGCCGCCTCGTCCGCGCCCGCGAGCTCGGTGCCGAGCACGACGCAGGACCCCTCCTGCACCGCGCGCAGCCCGCCGATCAGCGTCAGCAGCGTGGTCTTGCCCGAGCCCGACGGACCGGTCAGCAGCACCACCTCGCCGGCGCCGACGCGGAGGTCGAGTCCGTGCAGCACCGGCTTCGCAGCCTCGCCGTCGCCGAAGCGGTGCGTCAGCGCGCAGACCCGCACCGCGTCCATCAGAACATGTCCGCCGGATTGGCGTCGCGCAGCTTGCGGATCGCCAGCAGCCCGGAGACGACGCACATGCCGAAGATCAGCGCGAACACGCCGGCGCTCTTCTCCAGCGTCATCGTCAGCGGGATGAAGATCTGCGCCGAAGCAAGCTGGTAGAGCCCAAGCCCAAGCAGCCAGCCCGGGATGTAGCCCAGCACGGCGAGGATCAGCGCCTCGCCCATCACCACGCGCACGAGATACCCGTTCGTGTAGCCCATCGCCTTCAGCGTCGCGTACTCGCCGATGTGGCGCGAGATGTCGCTGAACAGGATCTGATAGACGATCACACAGCCTACGATCAGGCCGATCACCACACCGAGGCCGAAGATGAACCCGATCGGCGCGGTGTTCGCCCAGTAGTCCTTCTCGAACGCGATCAGCTCGGGCTTGGTCATCACCATCACGTCGTCCGGCAGGATGCGCCTCAGCGCCGCCCGCGTCGCCGCCACATCCGCACCCGCGCGCAGCACGATCGCGCCCACGTTCACCTGCGCGGGCGAATGGTTCGGCACGAAGCGCCAGAAATTCGCCTCCGAGGTCAGCGCATTCCCCTCCGAGCCGAAGGTCGCGCCGATCTCGAACAGTCCCGCCACCTCCACGCGGCGATTGCCGAGCTCGCTGATCACCGGGCCTTCCGCGAGCCAGGCTGGTACCGCACCGAACTCGGGCTTCGACCGTGCATCGAACAGGATCACATCGGGTTTCGTGATCGCCGCGAGTCCCTCGGGCGCGAGGCCAGGGAAGGTGATCACACCGGCCGTCGGATCGACCCCGAACAGCAGCAGCGTGCGCTTCAGGCTCGTCTGCGGGTTCTTCCACGTGACATTCTGTGCGTAGATCGGCGCCACCCGCTCGACCTCCGGCAACGCCAGCGCCTGCGCCAACCGGGCGCGAGGGAAGGGGGTCGAGCGCCACAGCGCCTCGGTCGTGCTGTGCATCAGGAACAGATCGGCGTTCAGCGACTTCTGGATCTGCACCGCGCTGTCGAACAGCGCCGTCATGAAGCCGAGCTGCATGAAGATCAGCAGGCAGGCGAACACCACGCCCGAGATCGCCGCGGCGAGGCGGGACGTCTCGTGGCGAAGCTGACGCCAGGCCAGTCGGAAGGGCAGGAAAACCGAGGGGGCGCCGCCCCCTCGACCCCCGGCAAGGGCCATTGGCCCTTGCATCCCATCAACCCACCTCACGGCTGGATCGACACCTGGACCTGCATGTTGGTGCGTCGACGCAACGCGTCGTTCGCCGCCGCGTCCAGCCGCAGGCGCACCTCCACAACGCGGCTGTCGATGCTGGCGACGGGGTCGGGGCTCAGCACCGATTGGCGACCGATGCGCCAGCCGACGTCCACCACACGCGCCGCGAACGCGCGATCCGTGCCGGGCACGAACACCTGCGCCGCCGCACCCTGGCGCACGCGCGGCAGATCCGTCTCGTACACCTCGGCGACGACGTCCAACGCCGAGAGGTCCGCGAGCTCCAGCAGACCGTCCTCCGGCACGCGCTCGCCGGGCCGCGCATGCACCTTCAGCACCGTGCCCGCGATCGGGGCGACGATCCGGGCGAGGTCGCGCGCCGCCCGCGCCTCCACGACCGCGGCACGCGAAGCCGCGACCTCCGCCTCGGACACGGCGAGGTCCTCCGCCCGCGGGGACAACAGCGCTGCGAGCTCTGCCTCGGCCCGCGCGCGCTCGGCCGTCGCCTGGGCCGCGGCGAACCGCGCGCGATCCCACGTCGCCTGATTGCCCGCCGCCGTGCGCAACAGCTGCTCCGCCCGCCGCGCCTCGCGCACGGCACTCTCCTCGGCCGCCGCAGCCGCTGCGACCCGCGCCCGCGCCGCTGCGATCTCGGTGTCGCGCCCCGCCGCCTTGAGCCGCTTGAGCCGCGCCTCGGCGAGCGCGAGCGACGCCTCGGCCTGCGCCAGCGCCGCCTCCTTGCGCGGCAGATCATGCATCTCGGCGAGCACCTGGCCTGCCGCGACCTCGTCGCCCTCCGCCACCAGCAGCCGCGCGACGCGGGCGCCCTCCGGCCCGGCACCATGCGAGACCCGCAACACGCGGCTCGCCGGCTCCACCCGCCCAAGCGCGCCGACCCCGACCGGCGCCGCATCGGCCGCCCTCGCGGCCGGCGCCCGCGTGGGCACCACCTCCCGCATGGCCAGCAGCCCCACCGCCGGCACGATCGCCAGCGCCGCGGCCGCGATGACAACGATGCGCTTCATGGCGACGCGAGCGCGCGCAGCACGCGCTCCATCGCCGTCGCCTGCTCCGCCGTCGGCGTCCAGAGCCCGAACACCTTGGCGAGAAACAGCCCGTCCGCCGCCGCCATCACGACATGCGCCTGGCCGGGCGGCAGCCCGTCATCCTCCACCTGGGCGCGGATGCGCGCATGCTCGGCGCGGATCGGATCGATCAGCTTGGGATCGTGCGCATGCGCCGACAGAAGCGCCGCGGCGATGCGCAGGTCGCGCTCGGCGCGCTCGGGCGTGCTGTGCAGCGCCCAGGCGATCACCCCGCGCGTGTGCTGCCCCGGTCCCGGCGGCTCGGCCGCCACCACCGCGTCGAAGGTCGCCCGCATCTCGGCCGCCATGCGCTCGACCAGCGCGGCGAGCAGCGCCTCCTTGGAGCGGAAATGGTGCAGCAGCCCGCCCTTGCTGACGCCCGCCTCGGCGGCCACCGCGTCGAGCGACAGGGCGGAAACGCCACGCGCAGCGACCACGGACTCGGCGGCATCGAGCAGCCGCTCGCGTGTCTCCTGGACCTTCAGCATCATGCCACGCTACATACCGTCCGGACGGTCCGGCAGCAAGACCGTCCGGACGGTCGGGCGGCATCACATCGCGGTCACATCCCGGGGCGGTCACATCCCGGGCAGCGGTGTCCAGTGCGCCGCCGGCTTGATGATCCGGTTCTCCATGTGGACGAGGTAGCCGGCCTCGGCCTGCTTCGCGAGATATGCCTGCCACGCCGGGTCCGCCGCCATCGCCGACCGCTTCGCCTCGCGATCGGCCTGCGAATCGTAGGCCCACATGTGCACCACCTGGTTGAGTTGGCCCTCCACGGTCACGTACCAGCCGACGCAGCGCCCCAGGTACTTCTGCTGCAACGGCCAGGCGTGCTCGCGGTAGAGCGCGACGAAGGCATCGAGATGGTTGGGCTTGCAGGTGTAGATGCGCAGATCGACGATCACGGCGTTTCCTTTCGGTGGAGATGGGCGGATGGCGGCACGGTTGCAGCCGAGGCGCAGGGTAGACGAGCCGCGCGCGATGCGTCAGGCAGGGCGCCGATGAACACGGTGGCGGAACGGCTCGCTGCCTGGGCCGAGGGCGAGGAGGCGCGCTTCCTCGGCCGTACCGAGGACGAGGAGCCGTGCAACGGCTGGATCGCAGAGTACTGGCGCATCGTTGGCGACGCGGCGGGCCGGCCGCACTACCACCACGTGGACGGGCGCACGGTCGACGCGAATGGCGACCGCTGGGCGTGGTCGGCCGCCTTCATCGGCGCCGGTGTCTGGGCGGCGACGCGCGGCGCAGACTGGTTCGCCTATTGCGAGTGGCACTCGACCTATCTGCGCGACGCGATCCGCCGCGCGGGCGAGGCGGGCGATCAGCCCTACCGTGCGCACCCGATCGAGGCGGTGCCGGTGCGGCGCGGCGACATCGTCGTGCAGTGGCGGCAGGGGATCGGCGACGGCGCGCCCGACCGGCCGGTGACCTGGCAGAGCGCCCCGCGCATCGACCCGTTCACCAGCCACGGCGACGTTGTCGTGCGCGCGGTCGACGGCGCGGTTGAGATCGTCGGCGGCAATCTCGCCGACACGGTGCAGCGCCGACGTCTGGTCCTCGCACCTGAGGGTCACCTGCGCGACACCGCGCAGGTGCGCGGTCACTGGTTCGCGCTGATCCGTTTCGGTTGACGGGTCACGTCAGCGTCTGCCCGCCATCCACCGCGATCGTCTGCCCGGTCACCCAGCGCGCGGCCGGGGAGACCAGGAACAGGATCACCTCCGCCACCTCCTCCGGCGTGCCGAGCCGGCCGAACGGGATGCCGGCCAGGATGCGGGCATAGAGCGGATCGCCCGACAGCCGCCGCCGCTCCCACGATCCGCCCGGGAACTCGATCGATCCCGGCGCGACGCAGTTCACGCGGATGCCCTGCTTGGCGAGCGCTGCGGCCTGGGAGGTGGTGTAGTGGATGAGCGCCGCCTTCACCGCGCCGTAAGGTGGGGTGCGCGGGCTCGGCTGCAGCCCGGAGATCGACGAGACATGCACGATCGACCCGCCGCCCGCCTGCGCGATGTGCGGGATCGCCTGGTGGCTCGCGCGCACCGACGCCATCACATCCACCGACAGGCTCGCCGCCCAGCCCGCCTCGTCGTCGGTCGAGCCGAAGCCCGAGGCGTTGTTCACCAGGATCTCGAGCCCGCCGAGCGCATCCACTGCCGCGTCGACATATCGGCGCACCGCGTCGCCATCGGCGAGGTCGCACACCGCGCCGTGCGTGGCATAGGCGTCGCGCGCCGCCGCGACTCCCTCCGCGCCGCGCGCGCACACCGACACCGCCGCGCCGGCACGCGTGAACGCCTCGGCGATCGCGCGGCCGATCCCGCGCGTCCCGCCCGTGACGATCGCGCGCTGGCCCGCCAGCACCGTCACTGCACGGTGATCCCGGCGGCCTGGATCACGCCCTTCCATGTGTCGCTCTCGGCGCGGATATGCGCCTCGGCCTCGGCGGGGCCGTGCGCCGGCAGGTCGGAGCCCGCGCGCGCGAGCCCCTCGCGCAGGGCGGCGCTGCCGCGCGCGGCGGCGACCGCGGCGGCGATCCGCTGCACCACCGGCTCGGGGGTCGCGCGCGGCGCGAACAGCCCGTGCCAGGTGATCACGGTGAGGTCGGGCAGACCGGCCTCGCGTGCGGTCGGCACATCAGGGAGTGCCGCCATGCGGCGCTCGCCGGTGACGAACAGCGCGGCGAGCTTGCCCTCGGCCACGTGGCTCTGCACCGCCGAGAGCAGCGTGATGAAGGCGGCGATCCGCCCGCCGAGCAGATCCGTCATCGCCTCGGGGCTGCCGCGATAGGGCACGTGTTCGAGCCGCGCGCCCGTCTTCATCTTGAACAGTTCCATGCCGAGATGGGCGAGGCTGCCGGGGCCGACGCTGGCGTAGGAGAGGTCTGCGCCCGGGGCCTTCGCCTTGGCGAGGAACTCCGGCAGCGTGCGCGCGACCCGTGCATCCGAAACGACCACGAACGGCGCGGTCGCCAGCAGCGCCAGCGGACGCAGGTCGTTCAGCGGATCGATCGGCAGGTTCGCGCGCAGATGCGGGATCATGGTGAAGCTGCCGGGGAAGCAGACGAGCAGCGTGTGTCCGTCGGGGCGTGCGCGCGCCACCGCCTCCGCGCCGATCATGCCGCCGGCGCCGGCGCGCGGCTCGGTGACGATCGCATGCCCGCCGATCTGTTCCTTGATCGCATCGGCCCAGAGCCGCGCGGTGAGGTCGACCGTGCTGCCGCCGGGTGCGCAGACGATGATGCGGACGGGATCGCGTCCGGGCCAGTCCTGGGCGAGGGCGGGCGCGGCCGCGAGCAGGGCGGCGAGGGTGGCGGCGATCAGGCGCATGGCGGACGGTTCCCCGGGATGGTTCACGGGCAAACCTAGCGCCGCTGCGCCCGCTTGGTAAGCAGCGGCCGGGCGCGGCCATGATTGGCGATCGCGGTTGCGCCGATCGGTAATCTGCGGCAAAGCTAGACGTAGTCGCCGCACGGGCCAGATCGGCCAGGTAGCGGTGCGGCCGGCCAGAGGCCCGGTCACTGGGGGAGACGGCGATGCGGGAGACTCGCCTCGACATCCGGGAACTGCTCGCGGGTGGATTCACGATCGGCCTGGGTGCGAGTGCGATCTGGATCGCGCAGGACTACCCGTTCGGCGAGCTGCGCCGGATGGGCCCCGGCTACTTCCCGACCTCGCTCGGCTGGATCCTGATCGGACTGGGCGCGGTGATCGCGACCGGCGGCTTCCTGCGCGGCGGGGTGCAGCCGCGGCCGGAGTGGCGCAACCTGATCGGTGTGCTCGCCGCCATCCTGGCCTTCGCGCTGGTGGTCGAGCGCTTCGGGCTGATCGCCGCGATCGTCGCGCTCGTGTTCATCTCCTCGGCCGCCGATCGTAGCACGACCTATCGGGGCACTGCGATCCTCACGGTGTGCCTCGTGCTCATGGCGGTCGGCATCTTCGTCGAGGGCCTGGGCATCCCATTCCGCATCTGGCAATGGCCGTACTGATCCGATGGACCTGATCGACAACCTCGCCCTCGGCTTCGCCACGGCGCTGTCGCCGACGACACTGTTCTGGTGCTTCGTCGGCGTGACGCTCGGCACCTTCATCGGCGTGCTGCCGGGGGTAGGCGCGCTCGCCACGGTCTCCATGCTGCTGCCGCTGACCTTCCACCTGGACGCGACCACCGCGCTGGTGATGCTCGCGGGGATCTACTACGGCGCGCAGTATGGCGGCTCGACCGCATCGATCCTGCTGAACCTGCCGGGCACGCCCTCGGCCGCGGTCACCTGCCTGGACGGCTATCCGATGGCCAAGCAGGGCCGCGCCGGCGTCGCGCTGGCGATGACGACGGTGGCGTCATTCTTCGGCTCCTGTGTGGCGATCCTGATCATCGCGAACTTTGCCGCCCCGCTGGCCGAAATGGCGCTGCGCTTCGGCCCGGCCGAGTACTTCTCGATGATGGTCCTCGGGCTGCTCGCCGCCTCCACCCTCGCCCAGGGTTCGCCCTTCAAGGGGGTGGCGATCGTGGTGGTCGGGTTGTTGTTCGGCATCGTCGGCACCGACGTGAATACGGGGATGCAGCGCTTCACCTTCGGCATCCCGGATCTGTTCGACGGCCTCAATCTGGTCGCGGTGGCGATGGGGCTGTTCGGCGTCTCGGAGGTGATCGCGAACATCGGCAAGGTCCGCGCGCTTTCGGGCGACACGGGCAAGATCACGCTGCGCAGCCTGATCCCGACGCGCGACGATGTGCGCCGGTCGTGGTTCCCGATGATCCGCGGCTCGGGCGTGGGCGCGTTCTTCGGCATCCTGCCCGGCACCGGCGCGTCGATCGCGGCCTTCATGTCCTATGCGGTCGAGAAGCGGGTGGCGAAGGACCCCTCGCGCTTCGGCAAGGGCGCGATCGAGGGGATCATGGCGCCGGAGAGCGCCAACAACTCGGCCGCGCAATCCGCCTTCATCCCGACGCTGACCCTCGGCATCCCGGGCGATGCAGTGATGGCGCTGATGCTGGGGGCGTTGATGATCCACGGCATCGCGCCGGGGCCGCGGGTGGTGGTGGAGCATCCGGAGCTGTTCTGGGGCCTGATCGCCTCCTTCTGGATCGGCAACGTGCTGCTGGTGATCCTGAACCTGCCGCTGGTCGGGATCTGGGTGAAGATGCTGCAGATCCCGTACCGGGTGCTGTACCCGTCGATCCTGCTGTTCATCTGCATCGGTGTCTATTCCATCAACAACAACGCCTTCGACGTGCTGCTGGTGGTGGTGTTCGGGTTCCTCGGCTACGGCATGATGATCATGGGGTTCGAGCCGGCGCCGCTGCTGCTCGGCTACATCCTCGGGCCGCTGATGGAGGAGCATCTGCGCCGCGCGCTGCTGCTCTCGCGCGGCGACATGACCGTGTTCCTGACGCGGCCGATCTCGGCCGGATTCCTGACCGCGACCTTCCTGCTGATCGCCTTCGTCGCCTGGGGCGCGATCCGCCGGCGCGGGCGGCCCGCGCCGCTGATCGCGCCCGGCGCCTGACCGGGACCGGCCCTATGGCGGGGCGCTACTCGGCCTCGCGCTTGGCCTCGGCCAGGACCCGGGCCATCTGGCTCAGCGCCACCTGGTGCCGTTCATTGGTGATCTGCGCGAAGTTGCGCGCGACTTCGAGGCAGAGGCGTTGGCGTGGCGACAGCTGCGCGGTCTCGCCCCCGGCGCCGAGGCCCTCGAAGAACCAGCTCACCGGCACGCCGAGCGTCTGGGCGATGCCGTAGAGCCGACCGGCCGAGATCCGGTTCAGCCCGCGCTCATATTTGTGCGCCTGCTGGTAGGTCACGCCGATCGCCTCGGCGAGCTGTTGCTGGCTCATCCCCAGCAGCAGCCGCCGCTCGCGGATGCGCGCGCCGACATGGCGGTCGGCGGCGCCCGCGCGCATCGGCAGTGCTGGCGGCTCCTGAAGCCCGGCACCGACGGACGTCTGGACCAAGGACGAGATGCTCATCGTGATCTCCCGTTCTGGCACGGTATGGGGGAGTGGCCGTACCTTCGGACGATGGCCTAAACCGGACATTCAGCCTTGGGTTGCCCCCTCACGAGGGAACAAACCCGTGAGCGGCGGGGTCTATTCCTTCCGCCCCCGCAGGGCGGCAAGCTCGCTCTTCAGCGCGGTCAGCTCCGCCTTCAGCCGCTCGAGCTCGCGCAGGTCAGTGTCGGGCTCACCGGGCGTCGACGTGCCGCCGCCGGGCGGCGCGCCCGCGCCGCGATAGAACGGGGTGAACAGGCTGAACGCGCGCTCCATCATCGCCACGTTCTGCTTGCCCATCTCCTCCATCGAGAACGGGAACAGCCCCTCCATGGTCTGCTGCATCGCCTTGCGCATCTGCTCCTGCTGGCGCGCGAACAGGCCCATCGAGTGCTCGAGGTAGCGCGGCACCAGGGATTGGAGGCTGTCGTCGTAGAAGCTGATGAGCTGGCGCAGGAAGCCGATCGGCAGCAGGTTGCCGCCCTTCCCCTCCTCCTCGACGATGATCTGGGTCAGCACCTGGCGGGTGATGTCCTCGCCGGTCTTGGCGTCGTAGACGACGAACTCGCGCCCCTCCTTCACCATCCGGGCGAGGTGATCGAGGGTGACGTAGGACGAGGCCTCGGTGTTGTAGAGCCGGCGGTTGGCGTATTTCTTGACCACCACCGGCTGTTGCTGTGCCGAGCGGTCAGCGGTGCTGTCGCCGGGAGTGCCCGACCGGACCGGCTCGGCCATCAGCGTCGTCCTCTTGCCGTCATGCTGCGGTGCAGCCTAGCACCCCAGCACCCCCGCTTCACGTGCAATCTCGCGATCTGCCTGCGACGTTTCCCGCACCGCAACACTGCTCTAGGATGGCGTCCGGACATGGACGGGACCGATGGACGGGGCCGAGGAGTCCGGGGCCGAGCTCGACCAGCTGGCCCGGGACTGGATCACGTTGTGGCAGAGCGAACTGACCGCGCTCGCTTCCGATACCGAAGCGGTCGAGACATGGACGCGGCTGCTCTCGCTCTGGGCCGCGGCCGCCTCGGCGGGGCTGGCCATGGCGCCGCGCGCGGGGCCCGTGCATGACCCATACGCCGCCCGGCCCGCTCCGCCGCCGCGGGCCGCGCCCGCTGGCGCTGCACCTGATGCTGGCGGCGTGGCGGGGGATGGCGGCCGCGGCGACGCCGTCCTGGCCCGCATCCTCGACCGGCTCGACGCGATCGAGCGGCGGCTCGCGGCGCTGGAGGTCGGACGAGGCCGCCGCGGGGGCCGAGGCGCTGGCACAGCGCCTGGCCGAAGCCGGACACGCCCCGGCTGAGCTGGCCGCCGCGGCGCTGCGCGAGCTCGCGCGCCAGGACCGCGCGCTGATCACCGGCATTGCCGCCTATCGCCGCCACCCCTGGCAGCGCACCCTCGCCGATCCGCCCGCGCTCTGGAGCGAGGGCGGCTCGCGGCTGCTGGACTACGGCGCCACCGCCTCCGTACCGGCCGCCGCACCGGTGCTGCTGGTGGTGCCGTCGCTGGTGAACCGCGCGCATGTGCTGGACCTGATGGAGGGCGGCTCCATGCTGCGCTTCCTCGCCGCGCGCGGGCTCCGGCCGCTGCTGCTCGACTGGGGCTGGCCCGGCGAGGTGGAGCGGCGCTTCACGCTCACCGACTACATTGCCGGGAGGCTGGAACGCGCGCTCGCGGCGGCGGCGGCCGAGGCGGGCGGAGCCGCGCTGCTCGCCGGATACTGCATGGGGGGCCTGCTCGCCCTCGCAGCCGCGCAACGCCGGCCCGATCTGGTGCGCGCGCTCGCGGTGCTGGCCACGCCGTGGGACTTCCACGCCGGCGACCCCGACCGCGCCCGCGCCCTCGCCGCCGCCTTGCCGCTCTACGAGCCGGCGCTCGCCTTCGCCGACGCCCTGCCGGTGGACATTCTCCAGACGATGTTCGCGGCCCTGGATCCGTTCGGCATCGCCGCCAAGTATCGCGGCTTCGCCCGGCTCGATCCCGGGAGCGCCCGCGCGCGGCTGTTCGTGGCGCTCGAGGACTGGCTGAACGACGGCGTGCCGCTCGCCGCTCCGGTGGCGCGCGAGTGCCTGTCCGGCTGGTACGGGCGCAACGAGCCAGCGCGCGGGGCCTGGCGCGTGGCCGGTCTGCCGGTCGAGCCGGCGGCCGTGCGGTGCCCCTCCTTCGTTGCGGTGCCGGGGCGTGACCGCATTGTGCCGCCCGAATCCGCCCTGCCGCTGGCCGAGGCCCTGCCCGGTGCGATGCTGCACCAGCCGACGGCGGGGCATATCGGCATGGCGGCGGGCAGCGGGGCGGAGGCCGCGCTGTGGCGCCCGCTCGCCGACTGGGCGTCTGCCCTGTAGCGCGCGCGCTTGTGTGCCTGCCCTGCCGCGGTGCACCATCGCATCAACCCGGGGTGCCAGCCCCCAACCCGAGGAGAGAGCCAGCCATGACCGAGGTCGTCATCGCCGCCGCCGCGCGCACGCCCGTCGGCTCCTTCAGCGGCGCCTTTGCCACGCTCACCGCCCATGCGCTCGGTGCGGCCGCGATCAAGGGCGCGCTGGAGCGCGCGCGCGTCGCGCCCGAGGAGGTGGACGAGGTGGTGCTGGGCCAGATCCTCACCGCGGGTGCGGGCCAGAACCCGGCGCGCCAGGCCGCGATCGCGGCCGGCATCCCGCACGAGACGACCGCCTACGGGGTGAACCAGCTCTGCGGCTCGGGGCTGCGCACGGTGGCACTCGGCTACCAGGCGATCCTGACCGGCGATGCGAAGATCGTCGTTGCCGGCGGGCAGGAGAGCATGACCCAGGCGCCGCACTGCGCGCAGCTCCGCGCGGGCGTGAAGATGGGCACGGCCGAGTTCCTCGACACCATGCTGAAGGACGGGCTGTGGGACGCGTTCCACGGCTACCACATGGGCAACACGGCGGAAAACGTCGCGCAGAAGTACCAGATCACCCGCGACCAGCAGGACGCCTTCGCCGCCGACAGCCAGCAGAAGGCGGGTGCGGCGATGAAGGCCGGGCGGTTCCGCGACGAGATCGTTCCGGTCACCGTGAAGACCCGCAAGGGCGAGGTGGTGGTCGAGAACGACGAGTATCCGCGCCCCGACACAACGCTGGAGGTGCTGGCGAAGTTGCGTCCGGCCTTCGCCAAGGACGGCACGGTGACCGCCGGCAACGCCTCGGGCATCAACGACGGCGCGGCCGCGGTGGTGCTGATGACGGCCGAGGAGGCGGCGAAGCGGGGTGTCACACCGCTCGCGCGCATCGTCGCCTGGGCGACCGCCGGGGTCGATCCCGCCATCATGGGAACGGGCCCGATCCCGGCGTCGCGGATGGCGCTGAAGAAGGCCGGCTGGTCGATCGACGATCTCGACCTGATCGAGGCGAACGAGGCCTTCGCGGCCCAGGCCTGCGCGGTGAACAAGGATCTCGGCTGGGACCCGGCGAAGGTGAACGTGAACGGCGGCGCGATCGCGCTCGGCCACCCGATCGGCGCGTCGGGCGCGCGGGTGCTGAACACGCTGCTGTTCGAGATGCAGCGCCGCAACGCCAAGAAGGGGCTGGCCACGCTCTGCATCGGCGGCGGCATGGGGATTGCCATGTGCGTGGAGCGGTGACGGCGATGTAGCGCGGACGCGGCCATGCCCGGTGGCCTCGGCAGCGGCGCGGCGTTCAATCCGTCGTCACCGTCGAGCCATGCGGGCTGCGTCGCCGCGATCGTCGCGGAGTTCATCGACACCGCCCCGGCAGGGCCCGTGCGCGTGCTCGACATCGGCGGCACCGGCGCCTTCGCCGCGCGCCTGGCCGAGGGCGCACGCGCGATGACGATCGTCACGGTCAATCCGGACACGCGCGTCGCGGCCGAATTCGACGACATCCGCAAGCTCGATCCACCGGATGCGGCGCCGTTCGCAAACTGTTTTGACCTCGCGATGATGTTCGGCGTCTCGATGTACATGGACCGCGAGGAGCTCGGTTTCGTGCTGGGCGAGGCCCGGCGCCGGCTCAAGCCGCATGGCGCGATGCTGGTCTCTGATCCGGATCCGGACAGTGTCACGGGCGGGCTGGACGTCATCCTGAAGGCCGCGGTCCATCCGGTGCGGCAGGTGCCCGTGATCGGGCGCGTGCTCGGCGCGCTCGGCATACCGGCCCAGAAGCTGACGCCCTGGCGCGCCGGCGCAATCGAGGACCTGCTTCGCGCGGCGCATTTCTCGCGCATCGACCGCCGGCCCGACCTGACGCCGTGGGGACGCGGCAGCTACCGCCTGCCGCCCTATTTCTGCGTGGTCGCGCGGCCGTGACCGCGCCGGGCCGCCACCTTCCGGCCCGAACAGCCTGATCCTCCGCACGACCGGAGCACCGCCATGAGCGCACGCTATGTGCACGGCTACGAGGCGACGGAGGCGATCCGCCTGCAGGACCAGGCGCAGACGCTCGAGCACCTGCTGCATGCCGACACCGTCTATCCCGTGGGCGACACCGTCCTGGAAGCCGGGTGCGGCGTGGGCGCGCAGACACTGCCGCTCGCGCGCAACAGTCCCGGCGCGCACGTCACCGCGGTCGACGTCTCGGCCACGTCGCTGGCCGAAGCGGAGCGGCGTGTCCGCGAGGCCGGGCACGGCCATGTGACGTTCCGGCAGGCTGACATCCTCGCGCTGCCGTTCGCGCCGGCCTCGTTCGATCACGTGTTCGCCTGCTTCGTCCTTGAGCACCTGCCGCGCCCGCGCGAGGCCCTGGCGGCGCTTGGGCGCGTGCTGAAGCCTGGCGGAACGATCACGGTGATCGAAGGCGATCACGGCTCGGCCTTGATCCACCCGCGGAGCGACGCGGCGGAGGCCGCGATCGGTGCGCAGGTGGCGTTGCAGCGCATGGCGGGCGGGGACGCGCTGGTCGGGCGCCAACTGTTTCCGCTGCTCGGCGCGGCCGGCTTCGTCGGGGTGCAGGTCTCGCCGCGCCTCGTCTATGTGGATGCGAGCCGCCCCGCGCTGGTCGACGGGTTCATCCGCCGCACCTTCACGGCGATGATCGCGGGCGTGCGCGCGCAGGCGATCCGGGCCGGGATCATCGAGGCGGAGGTGTTCGATGCCGGCATCCGCGCGCTGCTCCGGACCGCGGAGGCCGACGGGGTGTTCTGCTACACCTTCTTCAAGGCGACGGCGCGTCGGGCCGCCTGACGTGACCGGGACGGGCCGGCGCGACCGCGGCCGGCCCGTCCCGCCGCCTCAGCAGAAATGCGCCCCGCGCGTCTCCACCATCACGGTGTAGAGGCTCTGGCTCGCGGTCATGAACAGCCGATTGCGCCGCGCGCCCCCGAAGCACACGTTCGAGCAGATCTCCGGCAGCCGGATCTGGCCGATCCGCTCGCCGTTCGGGGCGAAGATGTGGACGCCGTCATAGCCGTCGCCCACCCAGCCGGCCGAGGACCAGACATTGCCCGCCTCGTCGCAGCGGATGCCGTCGGCGAAGCCGGCCTTTCCGTCCAGCGTCATGTCGGCGAAGGTCCGCGGGTTCGTCACCGTGCCGTTCTCGCTCGCGTCGAAGGCCCAGATGATCGGCTTCGCGTCCGGATAGTGGCTGCGCCCGGTATCGGCGACATAGAGCGTGCGGTAGTCCGGGCTGAAGCAGAGCCCGTTCGGCTTGAACGGCGCGTCGGTCACCTTGGTGATGCGGCCCGACTGTGCGTCGATGCGCCAGACCGCTTCCTTCTGGAACGGCCGCGGGCTCGCGCCACTCTGCGGCACGCGCTCACCTTCGTAGTCCATCAGCGCGCCGTAGCCCGGATCGGTGAACCAGATCGCGCCGTCGGCAGGGTGCACCACGCCGTCGTTCGGCGCGTTGAACGGGCCGTCGGGGCTGCGGTCGGCGAGCACGGTGACGCGGCCGTCGGGCTCGTAGCGCGCAACGTCGCGGTTGAAGTGGCGGAACGCGATCTGGCGTCCCTCGCGGTCGAAGGTGTTGCCGTTCGAGAAGCCCGATGGGTAGCGGAAGCGGCGGCTGACCTTCATGTCCTCCTCGGTCAGCCGCAGCGCCTCGTTGGCGGGGATGTCGGACCAGACCAGGAACCGCCCGGTGGCGTGCCAGGCGGGGCCCTCGGCCCAGGCCATGCCGGTATGGACGCGCTGGATCGCGGTGTTGCCAAGCCGCGCGCGGAAGCGCGTCGGGTCGAGCGCGATGATGTCAGGATCGGGATAGCGGATCGGCGGCGCGCCGGGGCCGTAGTTCCGCTGGCCAGCGGCGGGGCCGGCGATCACGCCGGCGGCGGCCAGGGTCGCAGCCGAAAGGACGGCGCGCCTGGAGGCGCCGGTTGTGGTCGTGCTCATGCGTCTCTCTCCCTCGGCCGGGCCGGCGCCCGGGTCGGCCCGTGTCCGCACTGATCATGCCACAGCCGAGGGTGGTGGATGCAACTGCGCGAACGCGTCCACACGGAATCTCCTTGTCCTGGTCGCGTTCATCGGGTGTCGTAAGGACACGCGCCGCGCAGGCGCCAAACTCGTCCAGGGAGAGGGAACACCCAGATGGCACGTGTGGCACTCGTCACCGGCGGCACCCGCGGCATCGGCGCGGGGATCTCGAAGGCGCTGCTCGCGCAGGGGCGCACCGTGGTCGCGTCCTATGCCGGCAACGACGCGGCGGCGTCGGCTTTCTCGCAGGAGACGGGCTGCAAGGTCTACAAGTTCGACGTCGCCGATTTCGACGCGTGCAGGGCGGCGATCGCGAAGATCGAGGCCGAGGTCGGTCCGATCGAGATCCTGGTGAACAACGCCGGCATCACGCGCGACGCGACCATGAAGCGGCTGACGCGCGAGATGTGGGATGCCGTGATCGATACCAATCTCGGCTCCTGCTACAATCTCTGCAAGCTGGTGTGGGACGGCATGAACGCGCGCAAGTTCGGCCGGATCGTCAATATCGGCAGCGTGAACGGCCAGGCCGGGCAGTACGGCCAGGTGAACTACGCGGCGGCGAAGTCGGGCATCCACGGCTTCACCAAGGCGCTGGCGCAGGAGGGCGCGCGCGGGGGGATCACGGTGAACGCGATCGCGCCGGGCTATGTCGACACCGACATGGTGCGCGCGGTGCCGCAGGACGTGCTCGAGAAGATCATCGGCCGGATCCCCGTCGGCAGGCTGGGCCATGTCGAGGACATCGCGCGTGGCGTGGCGTTCCTGACCGCGGACGACGCGTCGTTCATCACCGGCTCGACGCTGTCGATCAACGGCGGTCAGCACATGTACTGAGGCGCGGGCGATGGCCTGGATCGTGCTTGCGTTCGACGGCGTGGACGAGGGGGCGCCGGCGCGGCGTGCAGCGGCGCGCGAGCGGCATCTCACGGTGATCGCGGCGATGGCCGGGGATGGGCGGCTCGCGCTCGGCGTGCCGCTGATGGAGGAAGATGGGCGGATCGTCGGGTCGCTGATGGTGCTGTCGGGCGAGACGCAGGCGGGCCTCGACGCCTATCTCGCCGAGGAGCCGTTCGCGCGCGAGGGCGTGTGGGCGCGGATCGATGCGATGCCGGGCCGGATCGCCCCCTTGCCCTATCGCCCGCTGCCCTCGCCGGGCTCGCCGATGCCGACCATGCGCACGCACACGGTGATCGTGGCGATGGACGGCACCGACGAGGGGGCGGTGGCGCGGCGCATGTCGGTGCGTCCGGCGCACATGGCGCGGATCGCTCCCTGTGCGGCGCGCGGCGAGCTGACGCTCGGCTGCGCGGTGCTGGATGCGCCGGGCGGGCAGATGATCGGCTCGGTGGTGGTGACGCCGCACGCCACCAACGCGGCGGCACGCGCCTTCTGGAACGACGACCCCTACGTGACGGAGGGCGTGTGGCGCGACCTGCGCATCTGGGGCACCGGGATCGCGCCCTTGCCGTATCGCCCGCTGCCGGGGGTTGCCGCCTGAGAGTCGGCTCGCGCCGAAGATGGTTGCGTTTTCGGTCCGAATTGGGTATAATTTCGTCGTAATATTGATGTAGCGACGGGAGGTGCCGGTGGCGACCACGCTGGTCCATTTCGCGACCAATCGCGAGGAGCTGTTCGAGGGCGAGGAGGTGGTCGGCTTCGGCCCGCGGCTGAACCCGAAATCGCCGCTCTGGCTCCGCTACGGGGCCGCCGAGATGGCGCCGCCGAAGAAGCGGTCGGCGCCGTTCGGCCTCGCCGGGATTCGCGTCGCCCCCGAGCAGATCCCGGGCGTCACCGCCGAGGCCGGCGGGGCGCCCGTGTTCGGCAGCGATGCCGTGTTCGAGGGGTTGCGCCTGCGGCTGATCGAGAACGACGCCGACCTGCTGCTGATGCTCCACGGCTATGCCTGCGACTTCGGCTGCGCGCTCTCGAACGCGGCCGAACTCAAGACGCAGTGGTCCACCAAGGCGACGCCGCTCGAAACCGCGATCTTCGCGTGGCCGGCGGACGGCAAGATCGTGCCGTGGCTGAGCTACGCGTCCGACCGCGACGACGCGCGGTCCTCCGCCAAGGCGGTGGCGCGCTCGCTGCATCGGCTGATGGCGTATCTGCGCGCGCTGCCGAGCAAGGACTGGTGCCGCGCGGACATCCACCTGGTCGCCCACTCGATGGGCAACTACATGCTGCGCAACGCGCTGCAGGCGCTCGTCTCCGATCTCGGCGGTCGCCCGCTGCCGCGCCTGTTCAAGACCATCTTCCTGATGGCGGCCGACGAGGACAGCGACGCGTTCGAGGATCCGAAGAAGTTCGCCCGGCTGCCGGAGCTCGCGGAGTCGGTGCAGGTCTACTTCGCGCGCAACGACCGCGCGCTCATGATCAGCGATCTGAGCAAGGGCAACCCCGACCGCCTCGGCACCACCGGCCCGCGCACGCTCACCGCCTTGCCGCAGAAGGTGACGCTGGTCGACTGCACGGAGGTCTCGGAGACCTCCCCCGTCTCTGACGCCAACCATCAGTACTACCGCAAGCGGGCCGAGGTCCTGGCGGATGTCCGCCAAGTGCTCGCGGGAGCGGCACCCGAGCAGGTGTCGGGCCGCGAGTGGGTGCCCGCGCGCTCCTGCTTTCGGATCAAGCCCGCGAAGCGCTGACCGGCCGGGCGGCGCAGGCCCGACTCGCATCGGATGCCGGGGCGGGCCTCTTGCCTTGACCGTCCTGGCCTGGGCAGGGTGCGCGCGTGTTCTCCCGCATCGGGTCCCATCTGCGCCGCCGCCGCGGCTGGCGCGCGCTGGTCACTTCTGCCGCTCTCGGCGCGCTGGCGGCGGCGGCCTTCCCGCCGGTGCATCTCGTGCCGGCACTGTGGCTCGCGTTCCCGGGCCTGCTGCTGCTGGCGGGGTCGCGCGAGACCGGGCGCGCTGCGTTCGCGGTCGGCTGGGCGTGGGGGATGGGGCACTTCATCGCCGGGCTCTACTGGATCTCGCACGCGCTGCTGACGGAAGCGGAACGTTTTGCCTGGCTGGTGCCGCTCGCGGTGCCGGGAATCGCGGCGGTGCTCGCGCTGTTCGTCGCGGTGCCGGTGGTGCTGGCGCTGCGCTGGCCGGAGGGCTGGCCGCGGGTGCTCGCCTTCGCGGGGCTGTGGACTCTGGCCGAGATCGCGCGCGGGGTGGTGCTGACGGGGTTCCCGTGGAACCTGCTCGGCACGGTCTGGGCGTTCGGCGCGCTGCCCGTGCAGGGCGCGGCATGGATCGGCACGCACGGGCTGTCGGCCTTGACGGTGGTGCTGGCGTGCCTGCCGCTGGTGTGGGGAAGGGCCGCGTGGGCCGCGGGCGGGGCGGTGCTGGCCGGCGGCGCGCTGTTCGGGCTGGTGCGGCTGCAGGCGGAGGAACCGGCGCCGGCGCCGGTGGCGCTGCGCGTCGTCCAGGGCAACATCGCGCAGGCGCACAAATGGCGCGAGGAGCTCAGGATCGCGCATTTCCGGCGCTATCTCGGCCTGACCGCGAGCGTGCCGCCTGCCGCCGACGGCGAAGGCCCGATCGTGGTGATCTGGCCCGAGACCGCGAGCCCCTACATGCTCGACAGCGACGCGACCGCGCGCGCGCTGGCGGCCGGGGCGCTTCCGGAGGGCGCGCTGCTGGTCGCGGGGAGTGTGCGGATCGAGCCGCGCCCCGAGGGCGCCGAGCCGCCGGTACGGATCTGGAACAGTCTGCTGGCGATCGATCCCGCCGGCAGCGTGATCACACGCTACGACAAGCATCATCTCGTGCCGTTCGGCGAGTATGTGCCGTTGCGCAGCGTGCTGCCGATCGAGACGGTGGTGCCGGGCAATCTCGATTTCTCCGCCGGCCCGGGCCCGATGACGCTGTCGCTGCCGGGCCAGCCGGTGCCGCCGTTCAGCCCGCTGATCTGCTACGAGGTGATCTTTCCCGGCAACGTGGTCGCCGCCGGCGAGCGCCCGGCCTGGCTGCTCAACCTCACCAACGACGCCTGGTTCGGGGTCTCGTCGGGACCGTACCAGCATCTCGCCTCGGCGCGGATGCGCGCGGTCGAGGAAGGGCTGCCGCTGGTGCGCGCGGCGAATACCGGCGTGTCGGCCGTATTCGATGCGCGCGGGCGTGTGGTGGCATCGCTGGGACTGAACCGGACCGGCGTGATCGCCGCGCCGCTGCCGGCGGCGCGCGCGCCGACACTCTATGCGCGCGCCGGCGTATGGTCGCCGCTGTCGGTCTCGATCCTGTTGCTTGGTGTCGCAACTGCACTTGGCAGACGGACGCATGTACCGTCTTAAAAATACGCCCATGGTGGTATTGGTGGTATGTTTTCCAGCGGGTTGATATGTCGTTGACGCGCTAGGGTTGTGTCGTATACCGTTCATCAACGACTGGGGCAGAAGGGCCCGTCGCGTCTGGGGGAAGATGGTCGGATGAGCGAAACAGCAGTGCCAGCCTCCGGCCGAAAGGGGGACCTGATGATGGCTGACGTGATCTCGGAGAAGCCCGAGCGGGAAAGCCGGCCGAGCCCGATCGACGTTCATGTCGGGAGCCGGATCCGGCTGCGCCGGACCCTGCTGGGGATGAGCCAGGAGCGGCTTGGGGAAGCACTCGGGCTGACCTTCCAGCAGGTGCAGAAGTACGAGCGTGGCGTGAACCGCGTGGGCGCGTCGCGTCTGTTCGATCTGGCGCGCGTGCTCGACGTGCCGATCAGCTTCTTCTTCGACGACATGCCCGAGCCGCTGGCGCGGGAGTATGGCGGCTCGGCCGTGCGCCGCGCGGTCGGCTTCGCCGAGCCCCAGGAGGGCTTCGACGACGAGACCCTGCACCGGCGCGAGACGCTGGAGCTGGTGCGGACCTACTACCGCATCTCCGATCCGTCGGTGCGCAAGCGGGTGTTCGACCTGATCAAGTCGCTCGCTCC
>NZ_JBHYDW010000062.1:0-23714 GCF_051860475.1 Elioraea sp.
CTTGCCATGGTCCACGTGACCAATCGTGCCGATGTTGCAGTGCGGCTTCGTCCGCTCAAACTTCGCCTTCGCCATGGCGCAGCCTCGTGCCTCTCGTTCGTTAGGTTGCTGGGGTGAAGTGGCGGGAACGCCGTCGGCCCGGGTGATCGGGTGGAGCGGGTGACGGGAATCGAACCCGCACAACCAGCTTGGAAGGCTGGGGCTCTACCATTGAGCTACACCCGCATGGCCGTTGGAACGCAGTTCCCCTTCCGGTCGGTTCGTGTCAGGTCGCGCGTCGCTGCGGCGGGAGCGGTGCTGCCCTGGTGGAGGGGGCTGGATTCGAACCAGCGTAGGCGTGCGCCAACGGATTTACAGTCCGTCCCCTTTAGCCACTCGGGCACCCCTCCAGCCGCGCGGGCGGCGCGGGACCGCGGGGACTAACGGCATTTCGACCGACGTGTCAACGATGAGGCCGGGCTTCCGTCCACCGCCGCTCCCGGCCATGCTGCCCCCATGGCGTTCCATCCGCGCCGCCGCGACGGCAAGGCCCGCGGCCGCGACCCGCACGGCCCGTACTGGATCTACGGCGCGCATGCCGTGCGCGCCGCCCTCGGCAACCCTGCGCGCACGGTCCGCCGCGTGCTCGCGACCCGCGAGGCGGCCGCGACCCTGCCGCCCGACGCCGCGCCCGAACGCGCCGAGGGCAGCGCGATCGCCGCCCTGCTGCCCCCCGGCGCCGTGCACCAGGGACTCGCCGCGCTGGTCGATCCGCTGTCGCCGCTGCCGCTCGCCGACGCGCTCGCCGCCTCGCCCGGCCCGGTGCTGGTGCTCGACCAGGTGACCGACCCGCGCAATGTCGGCGCGATCCTGCGCTCGGCCGCGGCCTTCGGTGCCGCTGCGGTGATCGTGCAGGACCGCCATGCGCCGCTGGAAGGCGGGGCGATGGCGCGCGCCGCCGCGGGCGCGCTCGAACGCGTGCCGCTGCTGCGCGCGGTCAACCTCGCCCGCACGCTCGAGGCGCTGAAACAGGCCGGGCTCTGGATCGTCGGGCTCGATGCGGCGGCGCCGACCATGCTCGCCGCCGCCGGGCTCGGCGACCGCCGGCTTGCCCTGGTGCTCGGCGCCGAGGACGAGGGCATGCGCCGGCTCACGCGCGAGGCCTGTGACCTCACGGTACGCTTGCCGCAGCTTGGGACGGTGGAGAGCCTGAACGTGTCGGTCGCGGCGGCGATCGCCCTCTACGCAGTGCAGCACGACCGACTTGAAGAGGAGAGTGCATGATTGAGCACGCCGGGCGTCCCGAACGGGCCGCCGAGGCCATCGCCGACGCCCTCGCGGCGCGCCGCCCCCTCACCCCGCTCGACCCCGCGATCGCGCCGGCCGACCCGGCCGAGGGCTACGCGGTCCAGGCCGCGCTCGCGCGCCGCCTCGGCGCCTTCCCGCCGGCCGGGTTCAAGATCGGCGCGACCGCGGCGACCATGCAGCTCCACCTCGGCATCCGCACCCCGGCGGCCGGGTTCATGATGCGCTCGGGGCTCCTGCCCTCCGGCAGCACCATCCCGTTCCGGTCCTGGCTCACCCCGGGTGTGGAGTGTGAGATCGCGTTCCGGCTTGGCCGCGACATCCCGCCCGGCGACCACCGCCCGGAGGCGCTCGCCGAGGCGGTCGCGGCGGTGCTGCCGGCGATCGAGATCGTCGAGAACCGCTACCAGGGCGGGGTCGGGATCGGCACGCCGATGCTGATCGCGGACCGGTTCTTCCACGGCGCAGCCGTGATCGGCGCGGACGCCGAGGACTGGCCGGCCGGGCGCCTCGCCGGGCGCGACCTCGCCGCCGCGCGCGGGCGGATGACAGTGAACGGCACGCTGTTCGGCGAGGGCCAGGGCGGGGACCTGCTCGGCCATCCTCTCGCCGTGCTGCGCTGGCTTGCCGCCTCGCCGGCGGCGGCGGTGTTCGGGGGCTTGCGCGCCGGGCAGGTGATCCTGTGCGGCTCGGTCACGCCGCCGGCCTGGCTCAGCGGACCCGCGGCGGTGGAGGTGAGCTTCGACGGGCTCGGCACCGTGACAACCCGCTTCACATGAGCCGCCGCCCCGACACCTATCCGCGCGCCGACGAGGCGGTGCGTCAAGCAAGGCCGGTCGAGGAGGAGGTCACACACTCCGCCTTCCGGCTCGCCTTCCACGATCCGGAGTTCCTGCTGCGCCCCGAGATGCGCGGCGTGCGGCTCATGCTCGAACTGATGAAGCCCGACCGGCTGCAGGACGAGGCCGGGATCGGCTCGACCGTGGTGGTATTCGGCTCGGCCCGCGTCGCGGGGCCCGAGCGCGCCGCCGCGGTTGCCGGGGCCGACGGCGCGCACGCCGAGCGCGCACGCCGCCAGCTCGCCTGGTACGAGGAGGCGCGCCGCTTCGCCCGGCTGGTGACCGAGGCCGGCCAGGGCGCCGGCCGTTGCGAGCTGGTGGTGGTGACCGGCGGCGGCCCTGGCATCATGGAAGCCGGCAACCGCGGCGCGACCGAGGCGGGTGGCAAGACGATCGGCCTCTCGATCGTGCTGCCGCGGGAACAGGCGCCGAACCGCTGGATCACGCCGGCGCTCTCGTTCCAGTTCCATTACTTCGGCATCCGCAAGATGCAGTTCCTGATGCGCGCCAAGGCGCTCGCGGTGTTCCCCGGCGGCTTCGGCACGATGGACGAGCTGTTCGAGACGCTGACCCTGGTGCAGACGCGCAAGATCGGCCGCCTGCCGATCCTGCTGTTCCACCGCGCGTTCTGGGACCGCGTGGTGCACTTCGAGGTGCTGGCCGAGGAGGGGATGATCGACCACGCGGACCTGGATCTGATCCGCTTCGTCGAGACCGCCGAGGAGGGAGCGGCGGCGATCCGCGACTTCTACGGCGGCGATCCGGTCTCGCCCGCGGAGGAGTCGCCTCCGGTCTGATACCCGGCGCACAAAGGTTCGACCTTTGTGCGCCGGCTATCGCGCGCGGGGTTGGTGGGGCGGCCGCGCGCCGGAGGAAAGGTGACATACCAGCCGCGCGAAGGTTCGTCCTTCGTGCGGCTGGTATGACCGCTCACGCCGCGTGCTCGATGCAGATCGCGCGGCTCTCGGCATCGGCGAGCGGGGCGTCGAGCAGCGCGCAGTGATGCGGCCGCGGCGTGCCCGCATGGGCCTGGGCGCGGAAATGCCGGCAGGTGCGGCAAACGCCGAAGGCACGCCCGCCATTGCTTGCGACTGCGGCGGCGAGGGTCGCCTCGAGCAGCCGCGCGAGTGTGGCGGCCTCGGCGCCCACGCCCGCCGCCACCGCGTCGGCGAGCAGCGTCACGCCTGCGTCCTCCTGAAGGGCCGCGCGACCAGCCGCCGTGAGCCCGAGCGTCACCGCGCGCCGGTCGCGCGGATGCGGCTCACGCGTCACATAGCCCTTCGCCTCGAGCGCGATCAGGCTCTGCGAGACCGTGCCGCGGGTGGCACCGAGATACGCCGCGAGGGCTGCCGGGCTGCGCGAGAAGCGGTTGGCGAGGCCGAGAAAGCGCAGCGCGTCGCGCTGGGCCGGGTTCAAGCCGGCGCGGTGATCCTCGGCGCGGGCCAGCCGGTCGAGCCGGTTGATCAGCCGCGCGGCACGCAGCGTGGGGTCATCCCCGGCACTTGATATCGAGTCGCTATTACCCATTGGCCGGCTCCGCGGTTGAATGTATCGACTCGATACTATCGATCGCGGCAGCGACCGCGCAAGGAGGAACCCATGAACGCTCCTGCAACCGACATTCCCGGCTACCGCTACGGCGACCCCCTGCTCGCACCCTCGCCGCTGACGCCGGCCGCGCTTGCCGAACTGGAGGCGAGCCTGCTGTTCGGCCCGGACGACGTCGCGGCGCTGAAGAGGGCGGGCACGATCGTCGCCGACCGGATCGAGGCGATCCTCGATGTCTGGTACGGCTTCGTCGCCTCGCAGCCGCATCTGCTCGCCGCGTTCCGCGAGCACGGCACCGGCGAGCCGATCGGCGCCTATCTCACCGCCGTGCGCCGCCGGTTCGGCCAATGGATCCTCGACACCTGCAACGCCTCGCACGATGCCGCCTGGCTTGCCTGGCAAGAGGAGATCGGCCGGCGCCATCACCGCAGCGGCAAGAACCGTACCGACGGCGTGAATGCCTCGCCGTACGTGCCACTGCGGCACCTGCTGGCACTGGTGATGCCGATCTCGCTGACCATGCGCCCGTTCCTCGCCGAGAAGGGGGCGGCACCGGCGGAGGTGGACGCGATGCATGCCGCCTGGACCAAGGCGGTACTGCTGCAGGCGATCCTCTGGGCGCGCCCCTATGTGACCGAGGGCGAGTTCTGATAGCCGTGGGGCTGGTGGGGCGGCCACGCGCGAAACAACCCCTGCATACCGGCCTGCCGAGGCTGAAACCTTCGGCAGGCCGTCGTCAGTCAGCCGTCGCGCTCGGGCCCGGCCTGCGCGGCCGGCTCGGGCGCAATCACCGCGCCGACCGAGGCTGGCGAGGTCGCGGCGAGGCTGAAGCTCTCTCGCGCCTCCTCGGGCGGGGCCCGACGGCGTGTCACACGCCAGAGCACGAAGCCGAGCAGCGCCCCGTGCATCGCTGCCGTGAACAGGTAGAGCCCGCCGCCCGGCGCGGCGCGCAGCAGGAACGCCGCCGCGATCGGGCCGACGATCGAGCCGAGCCCGTTCACGAGCAGCAGGCTCGAAGCGGTGCCGACATAGTCGGACGGGTCGGCGTGGTCGTAGGCATGCGCGGCGGCGAGCGAGTAGCCGGGCAGCGCCGAGGCGCCGAACGCCGCGCCGAGCAGTGTCAGCGCGATCCCCGAGGGTGCGACCAGGAACACCGCAAGCCCGGTCGCCATCGCCGCCGCGAGCAGCGCGGCCAGCACATGACGTCGATCCAGCCGGTCGGAGAGGCGGCCGATCGGCATCTGCACCAGCGCGCCGGACATCACGGCGACACTCATGAAGATCGCCGCGCCCTCGTGGCTCAGCCCGAAATCGGTCGCCGACACCGGCGCGAGGCTCCAGAACGCGCCGTTCGCGACGCCGATCATCAGGCTGCCCACCAGCCCCACCGGTGAGGCGCGCCACAGTCGGTCCGGGCGGAACCGCACCTCGGTGACCGGCGTGGGCTGCGCCTGGCGGGTCAGCGCAACCGGGATCGCCGAGACCGAGATCAGCACGCTGCCGAGCACGAACAGGTGGAACCCGTCCACCGGCCAGGTCAGCAGCAGCAATTGCCCGCCCGTCAGCGCGACATGGTTCACCATGATGTAGGCCGACATGATCATGCCGCGCGTGGTGTTGGAGGCACGGTCGTTCAGCCAGGACTCGACGACGAGGTAGAACACCGCGAGCCCGTAGCCGAACACGAAGCGAAGGGCGATCCAGGACGGCTCGCTGACCGCCAGCGGATAGGCCGCGGCGGCGGCCGACACGCCGCAGACCACCGCGGCGAAGGCGCGGATATGGCCGGCGCGACGCACCAGGCGCGGCCCGTGCAGGCAGCCCGCGACGAAGCCCGCGTAGTAGGCAGCGCCCAGCGCGCCGATCGCGACCGGATCGAACCCCTCCGCCTCGCCGCGCAGCGGCAGCGCGAGCGTCAGCAGGCCGTGCCCGACCAGCAGCAGCGCCACACCCGAGAGCAGCGAGGCGACCGGCAGCAGCGACGCTATCATCGACCCCCGGCAGGTGTTCGCGCTCAGGCGGCGTCGCGCGGTCTCGTTTCCGTCCCCGCGGGCGTCGGCTCGCCATCCCGCTCGGCGAGCATCTTGCCCACCGCCTCGGGTGTCACAAGCCCCTGCACGTTGCCGGCCGCATCCACCACCGGCAGCGGCACGCCGGCCTGGAGCGCGGCCGGCACGACCCGCTCGATCGGGGTGTTGGCGGTGAAGGTCGGGGTCCTGACGGCAAGCTCGGCGAGGCTTGCTCGCGCGCCGTTGGCGTGCAGCGCGGCCTCGACCTTCGCGGCCGTGACCACGCCGCGATAGCCCTCGGGCGCCATCACCACCGCCTCGTCGGCGCCTTGGCGGCGCATCTCGGCAAGCGCGCGCTCGAGCGTCTCGTCGGTCAGGCGGCACAGTGGCGGCCTCATCACCGCCTCGACGGTCAGGGCACGCGCGCGGTTCACGTCGCGCACGAAGGCCGCGACGTAGTCGTCGGCGGGCGCGAGCAGGATCTCCGCCGGCGTGCCGACCTGTGCCACCACGCCGTCCTTCAGGATCGCGATCCGCGTGCCGAGCCGCAGCGCCTCGTCGAGGTCGTGCGTGATGAACACCACGGTGCGGTTCAGCTGCGCCTGGAGCGCGATCAGCTGGTCCTGCATCTGGCTGCGGATCAGCGGATCGAGCGCGCTGAACGGCTCGTCCATCAGCAGGATATCGGCGCCGGTGGCGAGCGCGCGTGCGAGCCCGACGCGCTGCTGCATCCCGCCCGAGAGCTGGTGCGGATACGACGCCTCGTAGCCGGCAAGTCCGACCCGCTCCACCCATGCCCGCGCGGCCTGCTCGCGCTCGCGAGCCCCCTCGCCACGCACCTCCAGGCCGTAGGCGACGTTCCGGAGCACGGTCCGGTGCGGCATCAGGCCGAAGCGCTGGAACACCATGCTCATGCGCCGGCGCCGGAACGCCTCGAGCGCGCGCGTCGACAGCTTCAGCACGTCCTCGCCGTCAACCAGCACCTCGCCGTCGGTCGGATCGATCAGCCGGTTCAGGTGGCGGATCAGCGTCGATTTGCCGGAGCCCGAGAGGCCCATGACGACGAAGATCTCGCCCGCCTCGATCGAAAGATTGACGTCGTGCAGGCCGAGCACCATGCCGGTCTCGGCGAGCAGCCGCTCCTTGGTGGCGCCAGCGCGCACGCGCGCGAGCCCCTCCTGCGGCGCGCGGCCGAAGATCTTGGTGACGCGCCTGAGCTCGATCAGCGCCACCGGTGTGTTTGTCCCGGCTGCACGATGGCAAGCATAGCGATCCGGCGACTGCCGAGCAAAGCGACCTTGGCGCGCCTACACAGCGGCGGCAGGCCAGATCGGCCGCTGATTGACGCCCCGCCAGGCGGTAGCCATCATGCCTCACGCGGCGAGCGCTCCTCGTTGCGCCCAGACGCGACGCCCGGTTCCAGCAGAAGGCCGCCCGCATCGCCATGTCGACGGACGATCGCCGCATCGATTGCGACATCAATCCGACGGTCTCGGGCCTGCATGCGCTGGCGCCGTATCTCGACGATGTGTGGCGGAACAGCATTGAGGAGCGTGGGATCGAAGGGCTCGACTCGATCAGCTATCCGCCGGCGGCACCTCTGACGGCGCGCGCCGACTGGCGCGGTGACGGCGGACGCGCCGCGACCACCGCGGAGGATGTACGGAGCCGCGTGCTGGACGGCTGGAACACACAGATCGGCATCCTGAACTGTCTCTACGGGGTGCAGTTGGTGTTCAACGAGGACATGGCGGCCGCCTTCACACGCGCGCTGAACGACTGGATCATCGCCGAATGGCTGGACCGGGAACCGCGCTTCCGCGCCTCGATCGTTGTCACACCGCAGAATGTCGAGGCGGCTGTTGACGAGATCGAGCGGCTCGCGCCGGACCGGCGGTTCGTGCAGGTGCTGCTCTTGGTGATGGGCGAGGTGCCGCTCGGCCGCCGCCACCTCTGGCCGATCTACGCGGCGGCCGAGCGCCGTGGCCTGCCCATCGGCGTGCATGCCGGCAGCGGCTACCGCCATCCGGTCACCTCGTTAGGCTGGCCCAGCCACTATCTCGAAGACTATGCGAACAATGCGCAGGCGTTCCAGTCGGCGCTGTGCTCCTTCGTTTCCGAAGGCGTGTTCGCAAAATTTCCCGGCCTCAAGGTGGTGCTTCTGGAGTCCGGCGTGACCTGGCTGCCAGGGTTCCTATGGCGCTTCTCCAAGTTCTGGAAGGGGATCCGCGCCGAAGTGCCATGGGTCGACCGGTCGCCGGCCGCGATCGTGCGCGACCATGTCCGGCTGACTGTGCAGCCGTTCGATGCGCCAGAGGATCCGGACCTCGTGCGCCGCATCATCGATCATCTGGGGTCCGACGCGATGCTCCTTTATGCCTCGGACTATCCGCACTGGCAGTTCGACGGCGACGATCCCGTGCCTGCGACGCTGCCGCGCGATTTGTTGCCGCGCATCATGATCGACAACCCACTTGCCACATACAGCCGCCTGACAGGAGACGTGCAATGACCACCGCCCTGGCCGAACCAGCCACGCAGGCGGTCGGCGCCGATCAGGCCCTGGCGCTGATCGATGTCGACATCCACACTCGGGTGCGCACACTTGCCGATCTGCGCCCGTATCTCTCGCGCCACTGGTGGGACTACCTGCAGACCTACGGCATCCGTCAGCGCCATGGCTTCGTGAAGGGGCCGCCCTTTCCGAAGGCGCAGCCGAGTGCAGCGCGCCGTGACGCCTGGCCTCCCGATGGCGGCGCGCCCGCCTCGGATCTCGCTTTCCTCCGGGCGCAGCATCTCGACCATTACGGTATCACCACGGGCATCATGAACCCGCTGTTCGGCAGCGGCCAGGGTGACCAGAACGATGGGCTGAGCGCGGCGATGGCCGCCGCGACCAATGAGTGGCAACTCGACGCCTGGGTCTCGAAGGAGCCGAGGCTGAAGGCGAGCGTCGTTGTCCCTTATGACGACCCGCCGGAGGCCGCCGCCGAGATCCGCCGCCGAGCGGGCGACACGCGCTTCGGCCATGTGCTGCTGCTGAGCCGCATGTCGGATCTGCCCGGCAAGCGGCGCTTCTGGCCCATCTACGAGGCTGCGGCCGAGGCCGGGCTGCCGATCGGCATCCATGTGTTCGGCTACAGCGGCCGGGCGATGACCGGTAGCGGTTGGGGCTCGTTCTACATCGAGGAGATGACCGAGCACGCGACATCCTGCCAGGCGCTGGTGACCAGCATGATCGTCGAAGGCGTGTTCGAGCACCTGCCGAGCCTGAAGGTCGTGATGATAGAGAGCGGTTTCGGCTGGCTTGCCCCGCTCGGCTGGCGGCTCGACACGCATTGGCGCAAGCTCCGCCATGAGGTGCCGCATCTGCGGCACGCACCGTCAGAGTATCTGCGGCGTCATTTCTGGGTCGCCACCCAGCCGATGGAGGAGCCGGAGCGACCCAAGCACCTCCTCGACGCCATGGCCTGGGTCGGCTGGGACCGGTTCGTGTTCGCGAGCGACTATCCGCACTGGGATTTCGACGATCCCCGCCACGCGATCCCCGCCTTCCTCGGCGAGGAGAAGCGGCGCGCGATTCTCGCCGGCAACGCGCGGGCACTCTACGGCTTCGCCTGAGGCGTATCTGCGGCGATGGCCAGCCATGTGGTCGCTGAGGCCGAAGAGCTCCCTCCCGGCAGCCGTAAGCGGGTGACGGTCGCGGGACGCGCGGTCGTCGTGTTCAACCTGGCCGGCGAATTCTTTGCGCTGGTGGATCGCTGTCCGCACCAGGGCGGCAGCCTGTGCGCGGGACGGCAGACCGGGCTCGTGCTATCGACCGGCCCGGGGCACTACGTGCTGGAGCGCAAGGGCGAGTTCATCCGCTGTCCCTGGCACGGCTGGGAGTTCGACATCCGAACCGGCAAGTCGTGGTGCGAGCCCGCACGCGTGAAGGTGCGAAGCTACCCAGCCGAGGAAAAGCCCGGAGAGGCTCTGGTCGAAGGGCCCTACGTCGCCGAGACCGTCACCGTGCGGCGCGAGGGCCGCTATGTCGTGGTCGACGCCTGATTCCCGGCGCTCAAGGGTCCCGCCGTCCCCGCCGAATGTGAGACCTGCCTCCCGCACCTCGGCGCTGCGCCGGTCTGGCAGGCGGGATCAGTTCACCGGCGTCGCGAAGGTGGCGCTGGTCCAGTTCAGCGGTGAGGCCGAGTACCTGACGCGATCGGCGCGTCCCGCCCAGACATTGCGCAAATACACGACCGGGATCACGCCCATGTCGTCGTTCAGGGCCTTGATCGCCCGGTGGGTATGCGCGCGTCGGCGGTCCTCGTCGAGTTCCCCCATCGCCGCCAGCAAGGCCTGATCCACCACGGGGTTGCTGTAGCGCTGGCGGTTGAACGCCCCCCAGCCCTTGGCCTGATCGCGTGTCATCGCGAGCTGACGCATGATGTGGATGGAGAGATTTGTGCTGAAGTAGTTCATGAACAGCGAGAACTCGCGCCGCGTCGCACGGCTCAGCAGAACCGCCGGGGGCAGCACCTCGACCTGAGTCTCGATGCCGATCCGGGTGAAGCCCTGAGCGATGGCTTGCAGCAGGCTGTCGTCCATCGGAAAGTTGCCGGATGGCCCGTGGATGGTCAGGCGGAATCCGTCCGGCCACCCCGCCTCCGCGAGCAGAGCGCGCGCGCGCACCGGATCGAAGGGCAGCGGTCCGCTCGTATCGAGTCGGTGTTCGGCGCCCGGGGCAGGAAGCTGATCGGCCGGGCGGGCCTGGCCGTAGTAAAGTCGCTCGGCAATCACCGCGCGGTTGATCGCGAGGGAGAGCGCCTGGCGCACGCGCGGATCTGCGAACGGATTGCGCGCGAGCGGCCGCCCCTGTCGGTCGGCGACGAAGGGAATCGTCTCACGGTCGCCGTCTGGGAACAGATACGCGACCCCCACGCCATCCACGCCGAACACGTTGATCGCCGGATCGCTTTCCAGCCGCGGCACGTCCTGCAGCGGCACGTTGTCGATAAGGTCGACCTCACCGGCGAGCAGCGTCGCGAGCCGTGATCCCGCTTGAGGGATGTAGCGGTAGAGCACCCGATCCCAGGCGGCGGGCGGGCCCCAGTAGCGATCATTGCGCACGATCTCGAACCGCTCGCGTGGGACGTAGCCGGCGAGGCGATAGGGTCCGGTGCCGATCGCGAGCCGGCCATTGTTGAACTCGGAGGTGGAGGGTTCAGGTCCGTGCACGCGGCGCGAGATGATCAGTGGCTGCGTCATGTCCCAGGGCAGCATCGGGTGCGGCTCCGCGGTACGCAGCCGGACCGTCGTCGCATCGACCACCTCGATCGAGGTGATCGGCCGAACGAAGGGTGTGAACAGTGTCACGCCCTGTGGCACATTGGGGATGCGCTGGAAGGTGAAGGCAATGTCGTCTGGCTCGAACGGCGTGCCGTCATGGAACAGCACGCCCGCGCGCAGCTTCACCTCCCAGGTCAGCGGATCGACGAGGCGGATGCTCTCGGCGAGCCGCGGCTGGATCCGGAACTCGGTGTCCACCTCGAACAGCGGCTCATAGATCTGCCGCAGTGTCTGAGAGTTGCTGGTGGCGTTGTGGAAGTGGGGGTCGAGCGTACTGGGTGGGGTCTGCGCACCGATCGTGAGGGCTCGCTGGGCCGCGACAGGGGATGCGGCGGACAAGGCGAGGGCGATCGCGCCCACGGACAAGGTCATGCTCATGCCGCGCCGTGTCATGCGTTCCCCCCGATTCCGGAACAACTTATTCGACTGTTAGCGTGACGCTATCGGTCACTCGACACGCGGTCAAGCTGCGCACGCGCAGTTATATGACGACTACATGACAATCATCCGCCGGCCGCGCGATGGGTCTGCACGCGCCGTCCGTAGGCCTGCGTGATGCGGTCGAACACGATCGCGAGCAGCACGATCGCGAGCCCACCGAGCAGGCCCTGGCCGGAATCGCCGCGCTGCAACCCGAGCAGCACGGTCTCGCCCACGCCGCGCGCGCCGATCATCGAGGCGATCACCACCATCGCCAGCGCCATCATCATGGTCTGGTTGATCCCCTGCATGATCGAGGGCAGCGCCAGCGGCACCTGCACCCCGGTCAGGATCTGCCAGCGCGTGGCGCCGAAGGCGCGCGAGGCTTCCACGACCTCGCGATCGACCTCGCGGATGCCGAGATCGGTCAGCCGGATCAGCGGTGGCGTGGCGTAGATCACGGTGGCGAGGATCGCCGGCACCTTGCCCAGACCGAACAGCATCGCCGCGGGGATCAGATAGACGAAAGACGGGATCGTCTGCATCAGGTCGAGCACGGGATTGATGGTCGCGCGGACGCGGTTGGAGCGCGCGGAGAGCACGCCGAGCGGGATGCCTATTAGGACCGACAGCGCGACCGCCACCAACATGATGGCGATGGTCTGCATCGCCTGATCCCACAGGCCGAGCGTGCCGATCATGTAGGTGCACGCGACCATCGCCAGCGCCAGCGCCGGGCGCCGGGAGGACGCCAGGGCGATCAGCCCGACCGCGAGCAGCACCACGCCTGGATGCGCCTCGCGCAGCAGCCTCTCGATCGCGACCAGTACGACGAGAATGGCGTTCGCAAAGGCCTCGAACCCGTCGCCGTAGGTGATGACGACATGCTGGACGAACGCATTCGTCGCGCGGCGGAGCGGTCCGCCGAGGTCGGGAAACACGCTCCCGCCCCGTCAGGCTGTCCGGACCGCTACAGCGCCGCTTTCACGCGCGCGGCCACGTCCTCCGGCACCCAGCGCGTCCAGATCGCGCCGTGCGTGCGCAGGAAGTGACGCGCCGCCGCCTCGGCCGTGGCGTCGCTCGCCTGCATGTGGTTCAGCATCTCCGAGACGAGCGCGCCGGTGGTCTCATAGGCGCGCAGGAACGCGACAAGCCTCGGCGCCTGACGCGCAAACGCGCCGTTTGCAGCCACGCTCACAGGCACGGTGGGATAGGCGGTCGCGCGTGTCACGGATTCGGGATCGGAGGCGCGCTCGAACTCGGCCCAGATCGCCGGGTCGTAGGGCGGCTCCTCGAGCGCGACGATCGCGTCGGCGTGCTTGCCGAGCAGCCAGGTCGGGCCCCAGTAGTAGAACACGATCGGACGTTGGCGCATGAGCGCGCTGTCGATCGCTGCGGCGAGCGCCGCACCGCTGCCAGGGCGGAAATTGGTGAAGTGCCCGATCAGCCCGTAGGCATGCAGCTTCTTGGTGTTGGCGACCTCGCAGGCCCAGCCGGGGACGCAGTTGTAGAACCGGCCCTTGGAGGGCTCCTCCGGATCGCGGAACACCTGTGCGAAGCGCGGCAGGTCGGTGACGCTGCGCAGCCCCTTCGCCGGCGCGGCGTCGCCTTCCACCAGGTAGCGCGGCACGTACCAGGCCTGGGTCGCATCCGGGAAATTGATGCCGAGATCGACCACGCGGCCGTCCCGTTCCGCCGGGTCCCAGATCTCGCGCACGTTGATCTTCCACACCTCCATGTTCACGTCCACGTCGCCGCGGATCAGTCCGTTCAGCAGCGGAATGGTGCTGCCGGGGATCACCTCGGTGCGGCACCCATAGCCGTGGCGGATGATGAAGCGCGCGACCTCGGTGTGGAACGCGGCCGAGTCGTAGTCCAGCCCGGCGAAGGTCACGGCCCGGTCGAGCTCGCAGGCCGGGGCCTGGGCCACCGCGGGATGCTGGATGGTCAGGACCGCGCCGAGAGACAGGATGGCGGCGGTCCATGTGCGTCGATGCGCCATGGCAGTCCTCCGTGCTTCCGTGGTCTTGTCACGTGATAGCATGGGCCCGCGCGGCAAGACGGGCAAATCCGCCTGCTACAGGGCGAGCGCGAGAACCCGCGCGGGACTCAGCGCCTCGCGCGGCGCGAGATCGCTGATCTGGTGCCGGCATGAGGTGCCGTTGGCGACGATCAGCGTGCGCGGATCGGCGGCCCGCACCGCGGGCAGCAGCGACAGCTCCGCCATCGCGCGCGAAACCTGCTGCGTTTCCATCTGGTAGCCGAACGCGCCGGCCATGCCGCAGCAGGAGGACTCGATCGGCGTCACCGGCAGGTCAGGAATGGCCTTCAGCGCGCGGATCACGGCCGGGAACGCGCCGAACGCCTTGCTGTGGCAGTGACCGTGCACGATCGCGCGCCGTCCCGCGAGCGGCTTCAGCACGGCGGCGAAGCGCGCGGCGTTGCGATCGATGAACTCCTCGAACAGCAGCCCGTGGTCCGCGACCATGCGTGCCTCATGCCCCAGGCCGAGGGACAACCACTCGTCGCGCAGCGTCAGCAGGCAGGACGGCTCGAGGCCAATTATCCGCCGCCCGGCGCGCGCGTGCGGCGCGAGTGCCGCGAGGGTCCGGCGCGCCTCCTCGCGCGCACGATCGACGAGGCCGGCGGCGAGGAAGGTGCGACCGCAGCAGAGCGGCCGGCCGGGCGAGGTCGCCGCGGCGATGCGGTACTCGCCTGCGCGCAGCACGCGTGCGGCGTCGCGCAGGCTCTCCGGCTCGAACCAGCGGTTGAAGGTGTCAGCGAACAGGATCGCGTCGGGCTCGGGCATCGACGCCTCGTCGTCGCGCCAAGGCGCGCGCGACCAGCGCGGCAGCGGGCGCGCGGCCGAGAACCCGGTCAGGAACTGCGAGAGCTGCGCGAGGCCCGGGATCGCATTGCGGGCATTCAGGACCGCCCGCAACGGCGCCGTGTGGCGGGCGTAGCGCGGCAGGAACGCCACCAGCCGGTCACGGATCGAGGGTCCGCGCGACGCGGTGCGCGCGGCGAGCACCTCGATCTTCATCCGCGCCATGTCCACGCCGGTCGGACACTCGCGCCGGCACGCCTTGCAGGAAACGCAGAGCGACAGCGCCTCGGCCACGGCGTCGGAGGTGATCCCGCCCTCGAGCTGGCCCGACAGTGCGAGGCGGAGCGTGTTCGCCCGGCCGCGCGTGACGTCGCGCTCATCGCGCGTCGCGCGGTAGGAGGGACACATCACCTCGCCGGCGAGCGCACGGCACGCGCCGTTGTTGTTGCACATCTCCACCGCCGCCTGGAATGACGCGGCCGGGCTCGCGCGCGGGAACTCCGACCAGTCGAGCGCGGGCGGGTGCGTCGCGGTCGCGTAGTCGGGGTGGTAGCGGAACAGGCGGCGGTCGTCCATGCGCGGCGGGCGGACGATGCGGTTCGGGTTGAAGGTCCCGCGCGGATCGATCCGGTCCTTCACCGCCTCGAAGGCGCGCACGAGACGGTCGCCGAACATGAACGCGTGAAACTCACTCCGCACGATGCCGTCGCCGTGCTCGCCCGAATGGCTGCCCTTGTAGGCGCGCACCATCGCGAACGCCTCCTCGGCGATCGCGCGCATGGTGCGCGCGTCCTGCTCCAGCTTCAGGTTCAGCACGGGCCGCACGTGCAGGCAGCCCGAGCCGGCGTGCGCGTACCAGGTGCCGCGCGTACCATGCCGTTCGAACACCTCCGTCAGCCGCGCGGTGTAATCGGCGAGATGCGCGAGTGGCACCGCGCAGTCCTCGACGAACGAGATCGGCTTTCCCTCCTCCTTCATGCTCATCATGATGTTGAGCCCAGCGGTACGGAGCTGGTTGATGGCACCCTGCAACGCCGGATCGGTGACCTCGACCACACCGCCGAAGCGCGCGCCCGTCCGGTCCCAGCCGAAGCCGAGATCGCCCATCAGCGCAACGAGCTCCTTCAACCGGCGCCGGTTGGTCGCCGCGTCGTCCTCGGCGAACTCCACCAGCAGCAGCGCCTCGGGTTCGCCGTGCATGAAGGCATCGAGCGTCGGGCGGAACATCGCGATGTCGCGTGCGAGCTCGATCATGGTGCGATCGACCAGCTCGACACCGACCGGCGCCAGATTCACGATGTGCTGGGCGGACTCCATGGCGGCGTGGAAGCTGCCGAAATGGCAGGCGCCGAGCGTCTTGTGCTTCGGCAGCACTGGCGCGAGCGCCAGTTCGATGGTGGTGGTGAAGCCGAGCGTGCCCTCGGAGCCGACCAGCAGATGCGCGAGATTGGGCGGGTCGCGCGACGGCACCAGCGCATCGAGGTTGTAGCCGCCGACGCGGCGCTGCACCTTCGGGAAGCGCGCCTCGATCTCGTCCACCTCGCGCGCGGCGATCGCCCGCAGATCCGACACCAGCGGCGCGATCGGTGAATCGTTGCGCAACGCCTCGCGATCGTCGAAGCGCGCCTGCGTGCCGTCGGGGAGGATCGCCACGATCGCGCGCACATTGTCGCGCATGGTGCCGAAGCGGAGCGAGCGCGCGCCGCAGGAGTTGTTGCCCGCCATGCCGCCGAGCGTGGCGCGTGAGGCGGTCGAGACGTCAACCGGATACCACAGGCGATGGCGCGCGAGCGCCCGGTTCAGCTCGTCGAGCACCAGACCCGGCTGCACCAGGGCACGGCGGTTCGCCGGATCGAGCTCGAGGATGCGGTTCAGGTGCCGCGAGCAGTCCAGCACCAGCGAGGTGTTGATGGTCTGGCCGTTCTGCGAGGTGCCGCCGCCGCGCGGCGTGACCGGCACGCCCTCCTCGCGCGCGATCGCGATCGCCCCCGCCACGTCCTCGGCATCGCGCGGGAAGGCGACCGCGGCCGGCATCACCTGGTAGTGCGAGGCGTCGGTCGCGTAGCGGCCGCGCGTCGCCGCATCCGCGCGCACCTCTCCCTTCAGCGCGGCCTTGAGGCGCCGCTCGAGCCCCGGTCGCAGGGCAGCAGGCATTGACAGCGTTCTCCCCGGTGTCTCTATCGCATCAGATGGCGCCGGGCGCCGGGAGACAAGGGCCGAGGAACAGCGCGATGCAGAACGAGCCGGGGCGGGTCGCGGGCCGCCATTTCCTTCAGATCCCGGGGCCGACCAACGTGCCCGACAGGATCCTGCGCGCGATCGACAACCCGACCATGGACCATCGCAGCCCCGCTTTCGCCAAGCTGGGCCAAGCATGCCTTGAGGGCATGAAGACCATCTTCAGGACCGAGAGCCACGCCTTCATCTACCCTGCCTCGGGCACCGGGGCATGGGAGGCGGCGCTGGTGAACACGCTCTCGCCGGGCGATGCGGTGCTGATGGTGGAGACCGGGCACTTCGCGAGCCTTTGGCGCCGGATGGCGGAGCGGCTCGGGCTTTCGCCGATCCTGATCGAGACCGACTGGCGCGCCGGTGCGGACATCGCCGCCGGCGAGATCGAAGGGCGGCTCGCCGAGGACCGCGCGCGCACCATCAAGGCGGTGTGCGTGGTGCACAACGAGACCTCGACAGGCTGCACCACCGACGTGCCGGCGATCCGGCGCGCGGTCGACGCGGCGAAGCACCCCGCGCTGCTGATGGTCGACACGATCTCCTCGCTCGCCTCGATCGACTACCGCCACGACGAATGGGGCGTGGATGTCACGGTCGGCGGGTCGCAGAAGGGGCTGATGCTGCCGCCGGGCCTCTCGTTCAACGCCGTCTCCGAGAAGGCGTATGCGGCGCAGAAGACGGCGAAGCTGCCGCGCTCGTTCTGGTCGTGGGAGGAGCAGGCCGGACCGAACGCCACGGGCTACTTCCCCTACACACCGGCGACCAACCTGCTCTACGGGCTGCGCGAGGCGATCGCGATGCTGCACGAGGAGGGGCTGGACCGGGTATTCGCGCGCCACGACCGCCACGCCGAGGCGACGCGCCGGGCGGTCGCCGCCTGGGGGCTGGAGACCCAGTGCCGGGTGGCGAAGAACCACTCCTCGTCGCTCACGGCGGTGCGCGTGCCGGAGGGACAGTCGGCCGACCGCGTCCGCGCGGTGATCCGCGACGCCTTCGACATGTCGCTCGGCAATGGCCTCTCGAAGCTCGCCGATCGCGTGTTCCGGATCGGTCATCTCGGCGATGTCAACGACCTGACGCTGATGGGCACGCTGGCGGGCGTCGAGATGGGGCTCGGGCTGGCGGGCGTGCCGCACAAGACGGGTGGGGTGGCCGCGGCCATGGCGTACCTGGCAGGACAGGCGGCGCCGGGCGTCGCAAAGGCCGCCTAGGTTCGGGGGTCAATCGCGAAACCAGCCGGGGGAGCGGCCGCGCCCCTGCTCCTACCGCACGATCACGTTCCTGAACTGCCAGGGATCGCTGTCGTCGATATCCTCCGGGAACAGCCCAGGCCGCCCCTTGAGCGGCGTCCAGTCCGTGTACGCACCGATCACGGGGCCGAGATACGGCATCTGCACCTCCAGCACGCGGCGCCAGCCGATCTCGTCGGCATCCACCACGCCGGCGCGCGGGTTCTCGATCGTCCAGACCATCCCGCCCAGCACGGCCGAGGTCACCTGCAAGGCCGTCGCATTCTGATACGGTGCCAGCCGCCGCGTCTCGCCGATGCTGAGCTGGCTGCCGAACCAGTAGGCGTTCTTCGCGTGGCCGTAGAGCAGCACGCCGAGCTCGTCGATGCCCTCGACGATCTCCTCGTTCATCAGCCTGAGCTTCGGCTGACGCTCGAAGGCGCGGCCCTGGAACTCGTGCAGGCTGAGCACCGTGTCGTCGGAGGGATGATACGCATAGTGACAGGTCGGCCGATACGAAACCGATCCATCCTCGCCGCGCAGGGTCAGGTAGTCGGCGATCGAAATCGACTCGTTGTGCGTGATCAGCCAGCCGAGCTGCGGCCCTGGCGTGGGCGCCCAGGACCGCACGCGGATCGAGCAGCCCGGACGGTTCAGATAGATCGCCGCGTCGCAGCCATAGGGGTGCCGCGCCCCGTCCGGCGGCATCGCCGTCTCGTGCGTGCCCCAGCCGAGTTCCGCGGGCTGCATCCCCTCGCCGAGGAAGCCCTCGATCGACCAGGTGTTGACGAACTCGCCCCAGCGCTTCGGCGTGCTCGCGCGCTGGGTGTCGCGCTCGGCGATGTGGATGCCCTTGACGCCGAGATCGCGCGCGAGCCGAGCCCAGCCCTGCTGGTCCTTCGGCTCGTCCACCATGCGGCCGAGATCCTCGGCGAGATTGAGCAGCGCCTGCTTGACGAAGTGGCTGACCATGCCGGGATTGGCGCCGTGCGCGATCAGCGCCGTCGGGTCCGGCATACCGGGCCGGCGCAACGCACGCGCGGTCTCGCGCAGCCCGTAGTTCGACCGTTCCGTGACCGAGAGCGACGGGTCGGTGTAGCCGCCGGGCCAGGGCTCGACACAGGTGTCGAGATAGAGCGCACCCCACTCCTGGCAGAGCTGGATCAGTGGGACCGAGGCGACCTCGACCGAGAGGTTGACGCAGAACCCGCCACCGGACAGCAAGGGCGCAAGCTCCTGGCGCAGGTTCTCCCGCGTCAGCGCGAGCCTGCGGAAGCGGATGCCGTTCTCCTCGGCGATCGGCCGACCGGACTCGTCGGGGTCGATGATCACCATCCGATCGCGCGGCGCGGCGATATGGCGCAGAATCAAGGGCAGCGTGCCCCTGCCGATCGAACCGAAGCCGATCATCACGATCGGGCCGGGAAAGCGGCTGTGGATGGGCCACTCGGCCATGGGGTGTCCTCCATCAGTCGAGCGGCCGGGCAGGCCCGGCCGGAACGAGACGCGCGGGTATAGGGAGTTCTGGCCGCCGGAGCGTCCCGACCTCGGCAGGTCAGGCCGGCGCGGCGATCGGGGCGCGGCTCACGCCGCTTCGTCGTCGGTCCGGCTGCCGCGTGCCGGCTTGCGGGTCGGCAGCCGCATGAAGTCGGGCATGGCCGCGCCGAAGCCAAGCACATCGCCCTCCGCCTCAGGTTGCGCGCGCTCCCGGTCACGCCTGCGGCCGCGCTCGGCGTCGCGCGGCTCCTTGCGCGGAGCGGGTGCGGCCTCTGCCACGCGCGCCGGCGCCTTGGCCACCACGGGCTTCTCGGCCGCCGCCTTCGCCGCACGCTTTGGCTTCTCCGCGGGTTCGGGCCGCGTGCGGCCCCGGCCCCGGCCGCGCCGCTGGCGCGGCTCGAGCACGTCCATGCTGACCGGGTCGAGCCCCTCGATCTGGATGCGCGGGATCGGCTTGCCGATCAGCTTCTCGATCGCGGCCAGCGCCTCGTCCTCCTCGACGGTCGCGAGGGTGAAGGCGCGACCGGACAGGCCCGCGCGGCCGGTTCGGCCGATCCGGTGCACGTAGTCCTCGGCGTGGAACGGCACGTCGAAATTGAACACGTGGCTGAGGCCGCCGATGTCGAGACCGCGCGCGGCGACGTCGGAGCAGACCAGGATCTTGATCTCGTCGGCCTTGAACTTGTCCAGCGTCTCGGTGCGCTTGGGCTGCGTCATGTCGCCGTGCAGCATCCCGGCATTGAAGCCGTGGCGCGAGAGGCTGCGGTAGAGCACATCGACGTCGCGCTTGCGGTTGCAGAACACCAGGGCGTTCTTCACGTCCTCGGTGCGCAGCAGCCGGCGCAGCGCCTCGCGCTTGTCGTGCTCGCGCACGAGGGCGAGATTCTGCGCAACATTGGTGGCGACCGTGGCGGGCGGGGCCACCGAGATCTGGCGCGGGTTGTGCAGGAACGCATCGGCCAGCCGCTTGATCTCGGGCGGCATGGTGGCGCTGAAGAACAGCGTCTGCCGCATCCGCGGAAGCAAGGACACGATCCGCTCGACATCGGGGATGAACCCCATGTCCAGCATCCGGTCGGCCTCGTCGATCACCAGCACGCGCACGTCGTTCAGCAGCAGCCCGCCGCGCTCGAACAGATCGATCAGTCGGCCGGGCGTGGCGATCAGCACGTCGACGCCCTTGTCCAGGCGCGCGATCTGGTCGCCCATGCTCTCGCCGCCGATGATCAGCGCGTAGTCGAAGCGGAGATACTTCGCGTACTTGACGAAGTTGTCCGCGACCTGCGCGGCGAGCTCGCGCGTCGGCTCCAGGATCAGCGCCCGCGGCATGCGCGCCCGCGCACGCCCCGACTGCATGATGTCGAGCATCGGCAGGGTGAAGGACGCCGTCTTGCCGGTGCCGGTCTGGGCCGAACCCAGCACGTCGCGGCCCATCAGCACGATCGGGATCGCCTGCTCCTGGATCGGGGTCGGGTGCAGGTAGCCGGCATCAGCGACCGCGCGCAGCACCGGCTCGGACAGGCCGAGATCGGCGAAGGTCGTGCGCAGCAGAGTAGGCTCCGGGGCCGCCGGGGCTTCGGTCGCGGGCAAGTCCTGGGCTGTATCCGGCGCAGCGTCGGCGCCGGAGATGGCGATGGGGTCGGTCACGGATCGTCCGCTAACGCGTGGCCCGGCGCGATATGCGCCTCGCACGCTCCGCCGCACTAGGGGAGCGCGGCGCGGACGTCAAGGGAAACCCGGCCTCCGAGGCTGCCGCAGCCATGCACGCTCCGGCGAGCAACCCTGCCGCGAGGTTCTGTGACACACCTCACCCGGAAACGCGCTAAGGTGTGCTCCCGTATGCGGGAAGGGGGTACCCATGGACCCGCAGAAGATCCTGGACGCAAGGCAGCTCTCCGACCTGTCGCGTCTGTTCCTCGAGTACGGGCCGTATTTCCTCGGCCTCGTCCTGCTGATCCTCGGCATCACGCTGCTGTGGAGCGGGCGCGACCGGCGCGACGTGCGCGCGGTCGGCGCGGTCACGCTCGGGCTCGCCGCCGCCGTGTTCGTGTTCGCGCTGCGCGACTGGAGCGAGACGCGCACACTGGCCCGCGCGGAGGTCGAGCGGGCGCGGGCGGAGGGTCGTGCTTTGGCCGAGCAGGAGATCGCCGAGGAGCGCCGGCGCCTCGGCGAGGAGCGCGATGGACTGAAGCGCCAGCTCGCCGAGATCGAGCAGCTCAGGGACGCGCTCCGCGAGCAGCTGCCCTATATGCACCTCAGGTTCCACGTCGCCGACCTGCCGCAGATCGCCGGCATCCAGCTGCCGCGCGACCTCGAGGAGCGGAATTTCCGCGTCATGCACCAGTTCGACCCGACCGACGGCAGCTTCGCCGTGCTGGTGTTCGGGCCACGGCCGCTGAGCAAGGACAGCCTGTCGATGATCTTCCTGCGCTTCGCCGGCACGCCGCGCACCAACGTGGTGTGCCTGAGCGACCTCACCGAAGCGATGGCGGTGGAGATCATCGGCGAGCCGGTGGCTGCGCCGACCGGCACGATCGAGCTGCTGCCCGTCGCCTATGGCATCGCCCGCGACGGCACCCGCACGAGGCTGCCATGCGGCTGAGCCTGCCCGTCGCGGCGATCGCCCTGCTCGCGGCCCTGATGCCCGCCGCGCCGGCTGCGGCGCAGTGCAGCGACTACGTGATCCAGCAGATGCAGCGCGCCGGCATCCCGTCCTGGGAGATCCAGCGCCGTTGCGGACGCGCCCCCGGTGCCGCCCAGCAGACGCGGACCGGGACGCGCTGCGAGGCGCGGGCACGCACGTGCTCGGTCGCGCCGGCGCCGATCGGCTCGCCGTGCTGGTGCACCACCCCGCTCGGATCGGTGGCGGGCCGGATCACGGGCTGAACCGGCCAAGACGGCTTGGCGCGAGCAGGGGTTGCGGCGAGGATTGCCGCGATGGCCGCTTCCGACACCGCCCTCCCGCTGGCCCTGCTGCCTGGCATGCCGTGCGACGACACGCTCTGGACGCACCAGGTAGGGCATATCGGCTGCGATCGGCCCCTCGCCGTGCCCGATCTCGCCTGCGAGGACAGCCTCGATGCGATGGCGGCGCTGCCGATGGGCGGCCGCGCCGCCTCCGCGATGCTGCACGCCGCGCCCCAGCGCATCGCGCGGCTTGCGTTGCTCGACACCTTGGCGCGGGCGGATACGGCGGAGCAGCGCGTGCGGCGGCGCATGCTGCTCGATCTCGTCCGGCACGCGCAGTTCAAGGGTGGGACGCCGCGGCGGCTGCCGCCCTGTCTGCATCCCGATCGCGTCACCAAGGAGCCGCTCGCGCTCAGCAAGGAGATCGCCGCCGGAATCCCCGGCGCGCGGCTGGCCGTGATCGAGGAGTGCGGGCATCGCTCGCCGCTCGAACGCCCCCAGGCGGGCACCGCGCTGCTCCGGCTCTGGCTCGAGGGCGCGCTGCCGTGACGCGGCTGCGCATCGCCCTGGTCGCGCACGATGTGAAGAAGCCCGAACTGGCTGACTGGGTGGCGGAGCACGCCACGTTCCTGTCGCGGCATGAGCTCGTTGCCACCGGCACCACCGGCCGGACACTGATGGACCGCGTGCCGGGTCTCACGATCGAACGCGTGAAGAGCGGCCCGCTGGGCGGCGACCAGCAGATCGGCGCGCGCATCGTCGAGGGTGCGCTCGACCTTTTGGTGTTCTTCTGGGACCCGCTGACCGCGCAGCCGCACGAGCCCGATGTGCGCGCGCTGCTGCGCATCGCCCAGGTCTATGACATCCCGGTCGCGTGCAGCCGCGCGACCGCCAGCCTGATCGTTCGCGGCCTCGCCGGAGACCCCTGATGCGCCTGTTCGCCGCCTCGCTCGCGACCGAGACGAACACCTTCGCGCCGATCCCGACCGACCGGCGTGCCTTCGTCTCGGCGTTCTACGCGCGTCCGGGCGAGCATCCGCCCTGGCCGACGCTCTGCTCGGCGCCCATCGTCGCCGCGCGCGAGGTGGCCGCTGCCGAAGGGCTGACATTGATCGAGGGCACGGCCACCTGGGCCGAGCCGGCGGGTCTGGTCGGCCGCGCGGCCTACGAGAGCCTGCGCGACGAGATCCTCGACCAGCTCCGCACCGCCCTGCCGGTGGACGTGGTGCTGCTCGGGCTGCACGGCGCGATGGTTGCGGACGGCTACGACGACTGCGAGGGCGATCTTCTGTCGCGCGTGCGGCAGATCGCCGGGCCGGGCTGCACGATCGGGGCCGAGCTCGACCTGCATGCGCACCTCACCGAGACGATGGTGCGGGCCGCCGACCTGATCGTCTCGTTCAAGGAGTTCCCGCACACCGACTTCCTCGCCCGAGCGCGCGACCTCACGCGGCTCTGCCTCGCCCGCGCGCGCGGCGACATCCGGCCGGTGCCGGCGCTGTTCGACCTGCGCGCGATCGGCGGCTTCATGACCAGCCGCGAGCCGGGCCGGTCCTTCGTGGACCGATTGCTGGCGCTGGAGGGGCGCGAC
>NZ_JBHYDW010000063.1:0-23608 GCF_051860475.1 Elioraea sp.
ACCCGTGCGCGCGCAGCACGTCCGCGCCATGCGCGCCGAAGCGCGGCGGGGCCTCGCGCGCCCCGCCTGGCGTGCGGGCGAACTTGATCGGCGTGTTCAGCCCCCGGTACCAGCCGATCTCGGCGATCATGTTCCGCGCCGCCGTATGCGGCTCGGCCACCACCTCGTCGAAGTAGCGCACCGGCCCGGCCGGCAGCCCGGCCGCCAGCAGTCGCGTGCAGAGCGCCGCGCCGTCCTCCGCGCCGACGATTGCCTGCACCTCGGCGGTCAGCGCCGGACGATTGGCGAGCCGATCGGCGTTGGTGCGGAAACGCGCATCGTCGGCGAGCTCGGGCCGGCCGAGCAGCCCGCACATCTTGCGGAAGGTCGCGTCGTTGCCGGTGCCGATGAAGATCTCACCGGTCTTCGTGCGGAACGTGTCGTAGGGCGCGAGATTCGGGTGCGGGTTGCCGGTCGGCACCGGCCGCTTCCCCGAGAGGAAGAAGTTCGCCGCGTGCGGATGCAGCAGCGCCATGCCGCAGTCGTGCAGCGTCATGTCGATGAACTGCCCCTGGCCGCTGTTCGAGCGTTCGTACACCGCCATCAGGATCGCGATCGCGCTGAACAGGCCGGTGCCGATATCGACGATCGGCGCGCCGAGCCGCACCGGCCCGGTCTCGGGCGTGCCGTTGATGCTCATCAGCCCGCACATCGCCTGCACGATCGCGTCGTAGCCGGGGAAGCCACCGAGCGGCCCGTCCGCGCCGAAGCCGGAGACGCGGCAATGGATCAGGCGCGGAAAGCGTTCCTTCAGCGTCTCGTAACCGATGCCCCATTTCTCCATCGTGCCGGGCTTGAAGTTCTCGATCAGCACGTCCGCGCCGTCGAGCAGCCGGAGGAGCACCTCGCGCGCTTGCGGCTGCGCCAGATCGAGCCCGATCGACTTCTTGTTGCGGTTGACGCCGATGAAGTAGGAGGCGTCGCGCGTGCCGTCGTCATGCGCGTGGAAGGGCGGGCCCCAGTCGCGCACCTCGTCGCCCTGCGGCGGCTCGACCTTGATCACCTCCGCACCATGATCGCCCAGCACCATGGTGCAGTACGGCCCGCCGAGCACACGGGTGAGGTCGATGATCTTGAGGCCGGCGAGCGCGCCTGGGCTGAGCATGGCCTGTCTCCTTACGCGGCGTGGGCGCCGAATACGCGGGCGCAGAACTGCGGATAGGTGTCCTCGAGTGCCGAGCGGATCGGCCCCGCGAGCGCCGCGCGGTCGGCGTCGGACGGACCGCGCGTCTCGGGCACGTGGTCCGGCTCGTCGTAGTCGAACCCGGTCGCCGCGCGCACGCCCGCGCGCGTCTCGCCCGGATGCAGCGAGGCGAGCACGAAGCGTGCGCGTGCGGCGTCGAAGGCGAACACGCAGCGCCCGGTCACCAGCGCCTGCGGCGAGCCGCGGCGGTACACGCCCGGCGGCGAGACGCCCGGCGCCGAGACGTAATCGACCTTCGGCACCAAAACGCGCGGCGAGTGCTCCTCGCGGAACAGGATCACGCGCGGCACGGTGAACGCCATGAACGCGCTGCCGAAATTGCCCGGCAGCCGCGCCGACGCGCCCGCAGGCGTCCCCGTGCCGATCAGGTTGATGTTCGCCTGCCCGTCGATCTGCACCCCGCCGAGGAAGAAGAGGTCGATCCGCCCCTGGCCGGCGAGATCGAACAGTTCGCGCGCGCCCTCGGTGAACGGGTTGCCGACGCGCTGCTGGAGCAGGGAGAGGCGCAGGTCCAGCCCGCGGTGCCGCGCCAGCATCACCGCATGGGCCGGGATCGGGCTCGCTGCGCCGACGGCGGCGTGGCGAACCGGGTGGGGGTGCGGAGCCGCGATCAGGTCGGCGATCGCGGCGATCAGCAGTTCCTCGCGCGACACGCTCATTCCGCGGCCTTCGGCAAGGGGCCGAGCACGTGCTCGGCGAGATAGGCGCGGAACCCCTCCTCGGTGCGCGCGGCCTTCGCGTAGGCGTCGAGATGCGCCGCGTCCGCCGGGTAGAGGTCGAGCAGGCCGAGCGGCCAGGCGCCGCGGGCGGCGACCGCGACGGCGGAGACGTAGAGCGAGGAGATCACGCCCGGCGCCAGCCGCTCGTCCTCCATCAGGTTGCCCTCGACGATGCGCTCCGCCGTCACCAGCGTGGCGCGTGCGGCATGCGCGATGGTGCCGAGCTCACGCCGCCGCCCGACCCAGACATTGCCGTGCCGGTCCGCCATCGCGGCGTGGATCAGCGCGATGTCAGGCACGAGGGCGGGGACCAGTACGATCGGGTCCGGCGCGTCCGCGAAGGGATTGTCGATCGCCTTCCAGTCGGGGCGCTGGGGCAGAAGGTCAGTGCCGATCATCCCGCGCAGCGGCATGAAGGGCACGCCCTTCTCGGCCGCCTGCAACGCGGAGTGCACGGCCGGGCAGGTCGCGTCGGTGAGGTGCAGCGTGCCCGCCTTCATCGCCGCGGTGAAGCGCGGCGCGAGCCCGGCCTCGCCGAGGGTCACGGCGGAGGTGGTCAGCGAGGAGACGCAGCCGGCGCCGATCAGCAGGTCGGTCGCGAAGCCGGAGATCGGCACGCCGAGCAGGCGCAGATCACGCACGCCGCGCCGGATCAGCGCGCGCACCAGCGCGACCGGGCAGAGCGAGTTGTCCGGCGGCAGCGCGACGAAGGCGCCGTCGGGGACACGCGCGGCCAGCACGTCCAGGCTGTCGAGCGGGCTCATGCCAGCCACCGCGCGAGGAACGCGGCGGTGCGCCCGTTGGCGATCGCGGCGGCGCGGCCGTCCCAGTGCTGGCCGTCCACGCGGGCGAAGGCATGATCGACGCCCGGATAGACATGCGCCTCCACCTGCGGGTTGGGCATCGCCGCGGCGAGCACCGTGCCCTGCGCCTCCTTGGGCACGAACTTGTCGTTCTCGGCGATGTGCATCAGCAGCGGATGCCCGACACTGCGCAGCTCGCCCGCGAGGGCGTCGAGCATCACGCCGTAGTAGGAGACGTTGCAGTCGGCATCCGACCGGATCGCCATCAGCGCCGCCATCCGACCGCCAAGGCAGAACCCGATCGTGCCTGCCTTGCCGTTGCCACCTTCCAGCGTCCGCGCGGCCGCCAGCGTTGCCTTCAGGTCGTCCACCCCCTTGTCCTGGTCGAACGCGTTGAGCAGCGCGAACGCCTTGTCCCATTCCGACTGCGTCTTGTCGGTGAGCGAGACACGCGGCTCAAGCCGCCAGAACAGGTCCGGGCAGATCCCGATGAAGCCCTGATCGGCGACCGCGTCGGTGATCGCGCGCATCGAGGCGCTGACGCCGAAGATCTCCTGGATCACGACCACCGCGCCGGCAGGGGTCGCCTTCGGCCGCGCCACATAGGCGAAGAACGCGCCCGAACCGTCGGTTGCCTTGATGGTGATCTCCGCCATGGGTCCTCCCCTGTCCTGTCGGGCACGAGCATATCCCCGAGGCCAAGGGCCGGCCACCCGCTGGGCCACCCTTGCCGTGCCGTTGGCGGCCCACACCTCGGGTGTGAACCGAAGGAGCCCGCATGCTGACCGAGACCGCCGATCCCGCCGCCGTGCTCGCCGCCCGCTACGGCACGGCCCCACCCGAGCTCCGGCTGCGCTGGAACAGCGTGGTCGAGACGCTGCTCAGCCACCGCTCGGTGCGCGCCTACCGCGCCGATCCGCTGCCCGAGGGCACGCTGGAGACGGCGATCGCGGCCGCCCAGTCCGCCGCCACCTCCTCGAACCTCCAGACCTGGAGTGTGGTCGCGGTCCAGGACCCGGCGCGCAAGACACGCCTCGCGGCGTTGGCGGCGAACCAGAAGCAGATCGTCCAGGCGCCGCTGTTCCTGATCTGGCTTGCCGATCTGTCCCGGCTCGCGCGCGTCGCCGAGGCGCAGGGGCTGGAGGCGGAGGGGCTGCACTATCTCGAATTGTTGATCGTCGCGATCGTCGATGCCGCGCTCGCGGCGCAGAACGCGGTGGTGGCGGTGGAGTCGCTCGGCCTCGGCACGGTCTATATCGGCGCGATCCGCAACGACGTCACTGCAGTGGCGCGCGAGCTCGCGCTCCCGTCGCACGTGATGCCGCTGTTCGGGCTGTGCCTGGGCTATCCCGACGAGACGGCGCCGGCAGCGATCAAGCCGCGGCTCGCACTCGATGCCGTGCTGTCGCGCGAGCAGTACGCGGCCGAAGGCGAAGGCGATGCTGTGGCCGCCTATGACGCGGTGTTCGCCGCCTTCCAGACGAGCCAGGGCCTTCCGGAGGAGCGCTGGTCGGCACGCGCCATCGGACGGGTGCGCACCCGCGCTGCGCTGCACGGGCGCGACAAGCTGCGCGAGGCGCTGAACCGGCTCGGATTCCGGCTCGACTGATCAGTCGCCATCCTTCGGGTCGTACAGCACGCCCGTGGCCGCGAACCCGCCGTCCACATTCAGCATGTGGCCGGTGACGAAACCGGCATCGTCGCTGCACAGGAATGCGACCGCGCCGGCGACCTCCGCTGGCGTGCCGTAGCGCTTGAGCGCCATGCGATCGAGGAACGCGGCGCGCTGGCGCGGGCCGTGTTTCGTGCGCGCGATCTGGGTCGGCCCCGGCGCGACGCCGTTCACCAGGATGCCGTGTTCGGCGAGTTCGACCGCGAGCACCTTGGTCAGCATCTCGATCCCGCCCTTGGACGCACCGTAGGCCACGCGCCCGGTGCCGCCGAACTGGCCCGACACCGAGGAGACCGTGACGATCCGCCCGCCCTTCGGATCACCGCGCACCATCGCCCGCGCGGCCGCCCGCGCCGAGAGGAAGCAGCCGAACAGGTTGGTGCGCACGATGTGCTCGAAGGTCTCGAAGGCGATCTCGAGCACCGGGCTGCGGTCGGTGATGCCGGCGTTGCACACGGCGATGCGCAGCGGCCCGAAGCGCGCCTCGGCCTCGGCGACCGCCGCCTCGCACTCCGCCTCGCGCGTGACATCCATGCGGAACGGTGCGGCGACGAAGCCTGCCGACGTGATCTCGGCCGCGATCCGTTCCGCCGCCTCGGCCTTGATGTCCGCGACCAGCACCGCCGCACCCTCGCGCGCGAGCCGCTCGGCGATCCCCGCGCCGATCCCCGCCCCGCCGCCGGTGACGAGCGCGGCCCGCCCCGCGAGCCTCACGCCGCATCCTCGATCGCGATCACACGCGCGGGCGCGCCGTCGGCGTCGGGCAGGCGGATCGGCAGCGCCACCACCTCGTTGCGTGGCTGTTTCAGTGCGCCCATGTTGCAGAGATACTCGAACATGATGATGCCGTGCTTCAGCAGGTGGTAGTGCGTCACGTGCTCGGGCAAGGGCGGGCGCTTCTCGCCGGTGAGGAAGAAGCGGATGCAGTAGTCCTGCGGGAAGTCGAACCCCACTGCCTTGATGCCGCGCTCGCGCAGCCAGATTGCGCCCTCTGCTGTCATCCACGGCGCGTTCAGCCAGAACCCAGGCGTATCCAGGCTCTCGCGCTCGTCCCAGCGCGCGCGGATCAGTGCGATGTCGCCGGGACGCAGATGCGCGCCTGCCTCTGCCATCACTGCGCGCTCGATCGGGCTGTTCGCCGGCACCGCCGAGACATCCACCACCGCGCCCGGTCCGACCGTCATCTCCAGCGTGATCGCGTCGGTGGTGAAGCCCTCGGGGTCGACATGGCGCGGGCTGTCCATGTGCGTGAAAGCGTGCACGTTCCAGCCCGCCCAGGTGGCTTGACCCGCGCCGGTGTCATGCGTCTTGGCGAAGCGCCGCTCGACCTCCCAGCGGAAATGCCCGCTGCGCACCGGCGTGGAGAGATCGGTCAGGCGTCGCATCGAGCCGCGCTCACTGGTCGCGCCAGGGCTGTTCGGTCCAGAGCCGGCGCAAGGCCTCCGCTTCACTGAACACCAGCGCGCGCGTGTCCTCGGCGTTCAGGTAGCGCAGCGGAATCTCCAGCCGCTCGGCTTCGGCGATCCAGGCGCGGTCGCGCATGGTCGCCGCCAGCATCGCCGCGAGCCGGTCGCGGATCGGCGGCGGCGTCGCGGCGGGCACCACGAGGCTGCGCACCACGCGCGTATCGAGCGCATAGCCGGCCTCGCGGAAGGTCGGCACATCAGGCGTCATCGGGAAGCGCGCCGCGCCGGCCGAGGCGAGCGGCCGCACCCGGCTGTTGCGGATCAGGCCCATGCTCTCCCCCATGTTCATCGACGCGACCTGGATGTGCCCGCCAAGCAGCGCCGTGACAGTCGGTGCCTGGCCGGCAAATGGGATGTGGTTCAGCCGAATGCCTGCCGCGCGTTCGAGCCCGATCATCAGCAGGTGGTCGTCCGAGCCGATCCCTGCGGTGCCGACCGAGACCGCGCCCGGATTGGCGCGTGCGTGCGCGACCAGCTCGGCGACCGTGCGGAACGGGCTGTCGGGCGCGACCTGGAACCCGCTCGGATCCTCGACCACGGTGCCGAGGAAGGCGAAATCCTCGAGCCGGTAGCGCGGCTGCCGCTCGATCGTGATCGTCTGCAGGCTCGGCGTGATCACCGTGCCGATCGTGTAGCCGTCGGGCGCTGCGGTCGCCATCGCGGTGTAGCCGATCTCGGCGCCTGCGCCGGGGCGGTTCATCACCACGAAGCGCGCGCCCGGCAGGTGGCGCTCGAAGTGGGGAACCATCGCGCGGATGTTCACGTCCGTCCCGCCGCCGGGCGGGAACGGCACGATGATCTGGATCGGCCGCTCGCCGGGCCAGGCGGCTTGGGACGATGCGATGCGCGGGGCGGCGAGTGCTGCTCCGGTGGCGAGCAGCGTGCGGCGTGACGTCATCATGGCGGGTTCCTTCCCCGGGGATTCGTTGCGGCCAGCCTAGGATCACCCCCAAGGTCTGTCCAGGCGGACGGGCGATGACAATCCGCTTGCAGTTCTCATTGTCGGGACGTAAAAAGACGGCACCGGAACAGAAAGGTCAACCATGCGCGACTGCGCCAGGGTGAGCCTTCTCGGTGCGGCACTTCTGGTGCTTGCGGCCTGCACCTCCGCCCCGTCGGCGGAGTTGCGCCTGTTCCGTGACAGCGTCGCCGCGATCGAGCAGGCGGGCCAGCCGCTGCTCGACGATCTCGCGCTCGCCGAGCGCGCAGCCTTCAGGACCTCGCTGCGCGAGAAGGCCCAGGCGAACTCCGCCCGCGAGGCGCGCGGCCAGGTGCCGCGCAGCGAGGAGCGCTGGGTGGGACGGCCGCTCGGCATCGGTTTCGTGCGGGATCTCCAGCTCGACGACGTGCCGTTCGAGGCCTCGATCGGTGATCCGCCTGGCACCGCGGCGCTGCGCGCGGGCCTCGGCACGGTGACCGCGCTGTCTTCCGCGCTGGTGTCGCTGACCGACGGCACCAATGCCGAGGCCGCGACCGACGATCTCGTCCGTTCGGTCTCGGCGCTGACCGATCTCGCCGCCGCCGGCGCCGCCCTGGTCGGCACGCCGCTCGCGACCGCGGGGCTCAAGGCCGCGATCGGTGAGCTCTCGATCCTTGCCACGCGCCTCGCCGAGGAACTCAACGCGCGGCGTGCCCGCGAACTCATCCTGGAGAACGAGCAGCAAGTGCACACGCTGCTCGCGGAGCTGCGGAGCGCCGTGCCGGCGATGTGGACCGTGTTGACGACCGATCTGCAGATCGCCATCGCGGCCAACCCGCGCATGCCGGACTCCGAGCTGCGCGCGAACGCAAGTCGGGCCGAGACCTACCGGCGCCTGCTCAGCGACTACGCCGTGCTCATCGCGCGTGCGCAGGATGGCTGGCGTGGTGCGGTCGCCGCGGCGCGTACGCCGGGGAGCCTGACGCTGGCCGCGGTTGCCGAGAATGCGTCCCGGCTGCGCGCCGATCTGGAGGCGATCCGGCGTGCCCAGGCCGCCCTGCGCAGCGGGCAGATGATCCCGTGAACGCCGTCCGCGTCCGGCCGACCCGCTGAGGAGGGAGAGATGTCCGTTCACGCTGCGCGCGACGCGCTGTTCGCCTCGCTGGCCACGCTTGCCCAGCGCCGTGACACCACGCCCGACGAGGCCGAGAAGGAGGAGATCGCGATCGCGATGCTGGAGGTGCAGAGTGCGATCCGCGATCTCGCGCTCGCCGACCTGCTCGCCTCGGCGAAGGCGGTTTCCGATGCGGCCGAGGCCCTTGAGGGGGCGGTCCGGGCGGCGAAGCGCAAGCCGTTCGACATCTATCTCGAGAGGCTCCAGCGCCACCTCGCGGCGCTCGACGAGGCGCGCGGGGCGATGCACGAGGGGGACGCGCTGCCGCCGGCGCCGGAGCAGGACGCGGAGCCGCTCACCGCCGCCGCCGCCCGGTCGTTCCGGGGCGCGGCGGAGCCGAAGCTCTCGACGGCCACTGACTTCGCCGCCCTGAAGGCCGAATACGCAAGGCTGTTCGAGGCCTGCGAGGTGCTGCCGGAGCGGAAGGCCAACATCGACTACTACGTCCGGCAGCTGGAGCGGAACCGGGACGCCTACACGGCGGTCCAGGCGCAGTCGGGCGTACCCTGGCTGTTCACCGGCATCCTGCACGGCATGGAATGCGGGTTCAGCTTCCAGCGCCACCTGCACAACGGCGATCCGCTCGCCGCGCGCACGGTGCGCGTTCCGGCCGGCCACCCGCGGGCGGGCGAGCCGCCGTTCCCCTGGCTGGTCAGCGCCATCGACGCGGTCCAGCTCAAGCGCCTGCACGAGGAGACCGACTGGTCGGCCCCGCGGCAGCTGTTCCACTTCGAGCGCTTCAACGGTTTCGGCTACCGCAGGCGCGGTATCCCCTCGCCCTATCTCTGGAGCTTCTCGAAGCACTACCGCAAGGGCAAGTTCGTCGCCGACGGGGTGTTCGACCCCGAAGCGGTTTCGAAACAGTCCGGCGCCGGCGTGATCCTCAAGGCCGCACAGGCGCGCGGCCTCGGCTGAGCACGGCTCAACGCCGCGGCGGCTGGCCCATCGGCATCGTCGGCATCTGCAGGGTCTGGTAGCCCGCGGGCACCTGGAACCTGTCCGCCGGCTGCGGGTCGAGGCTGACGCGCGTGGCCTCCATCCTGCCGCGCCTACCGTCCTCCTCGAACTCGCCGCGCAGCATGATGCCGTGCTCCGTCACGCAGGCGGTTCCACGCGGCCTGCCCTGCTTGGCGACGCGATAGACCGTGCAGGCGAGGCCCGCGACGCGATCGCTGCCGACGCGCGTCAGGGTCGCGTCATCGTCGATCGGGCTGATCGGCACGTCGCTCCCGGACCCGGCACCCGGGGTCAGTTCCATGGCCATTCGGCTGCTGTGCTCGAGCATCCACATGCGCGATCCGCCGAGTTCCATGATCATCGACACGTTCTGTCCCGCCTCGGCAAGATCGATACGCTGTCGCTTCGATGCCATGCTGAACGACATCTGCATGGTCTTCGGCGCGTCCGTGCCGAAGCCCGTCATCGCGTAGGTCGCGGCGAAGTCGCGGGTGGGAATGCGGGGCGGCTCCTGCGCGGCGGCGGGAGCGGCGAGCGCGAGCGTCATCAGCAGGGCGGCGGATCGGCGCATCGGAACCTCCGTTGGCGGTCAGTCGCGGGTGCGGAGCGCAAGGATCTCAGCGCGCAGGCGCTCGGGGGCTGGCTCGGAGAGGAACTGCGCCGGCGCTTCCAGCGCCACCAGCAGGCGCCGGCGATACTCCGACCGGGGCACCTCGATCGCGCCGAAGCGCGCGAGATGCTCCGTGACGAACTGGGTGTCGAGCAGCCGGAACCCACCGAGCCGCAGCCGCGCGACCAGATGCACGAGCGCCACCTTCGAGGCGTCCCGCACGGTCGAGAACATGCTCTCGCCGAAGAACGCGCCGCCGAGCGCGACGCCATAGAGCCCGCCCACCAACTGCCCGTCCCGCCAGCACTCCACCGAGTGCGCATGGCCCATCACGTGCAGCGCGCTGAACAGCCGCTCGATCTCGGGATTGATCCAGGTCTCCGGACGATCAGCGGTCGGAGCCGCGCAGCCCTGCATCACCTCGATGAAGGCGGTGTCGCAGCGCACCTCGAACACGCCCGACAGGACGGTGCGCGCGAGCCGGCGCGGCAGGTGGAAGCCATCGAGCGGCTGCACGCCGCGCAGTTCCGGATCGAGCCAGTAGAGCCGCTCGCCGTCGCGGCGCTCGGCCATCGGGAACAGTCCGGCGCGGTAGGCGCGCAGCACGAGGTCGGGCGTGATCTCGGTCAGGCCCGCCCCGTGGCGCGTCATGCGGTCTCCGTGTCCGCAGCGCGCGCGACGAAGCGCTCCAGCCAGTGGATCGTGTAGTCGCCGACAACAAAATCCGCGGCGCAGACGATCCGGCGATGCAGCGGCAGCGTCGTGGCGATGCCGTCGATCACGAACTCCTCCAGCGCGCGGCGCAGCCGCATCAGCGCCATCGCCCGGTCCGCGCCATGCACGACGAGCTTGGCGACCAGGCTGTCATAGTAGGGCGGCACGGTGTAGCCGGCATAGAGTGCCGAATCGACGCGCACGCCCAAGCCCCCCGGCGCGTGATAGGTGGTCACTTTCCCGGGGGTGGGCAGGAAGGTGTCGGGATCCTCCGCGGTGATCCGGCACTCGATCGCGTGGCCGTTGAAGCGGATCTCGTTCTGGCCGTAGCCGAGCGGGATGCCGGCGGCGATGCGGATCTGCTCGCGCACGAGATCCACCCCGCAGACCATCTCGGTGACGGGATGCTCGACCTGCAACCGGGTGTTCATCTCGATGAAGGCGAACTGCCCGTCCTGGTAGAGGAACTCGAGCGTGCCGGCGTTGCGGTAGCCGATCTCGCCCAGGGCAGCGGTGACCACCGCGCCGAGGCGGTCGCGCTCCGCGCCGTCGAGCGCCGGGCTGCCCGCCTCCTCGACCAGCTTCTGGTGGCGCCGCTGCAACGAGCAGTCGCGCTCGCCGAAATGCACCACGCTGCCGTGCGCATCGGCGAGCACCTGCAGCTCGATGTGGCGTGGCCGGTCGAGGTACTTCTCCAGGTACACGGCATCGTTGCCGAACGCGGCCTTGGCCTCGGTGCGCGCGATCCGGAACGCGTCCGCCACCTCCTCGATGGTGCGCGCGACCTTCATCCCCCGGCCGCCACCGCCGGCGGCGGCCTTGATCAGCACCGGCGGGCCGATCCGCCGCGCCACCGCCTCGGCCTCCTCAATCGACCCGACCGGCCCGTCCGAGCCGGGCACGAGCGGCACGCCGAGCCGGGCCATGGTCCGCTTGGCCTCGATCTTGTCGCCCATCATGCGGATATGCCCGGGCGAGGGGCCGATGAAGGCGATGCCGTGCTGCTCGACGATGGAGGCGAACTCGGCGTTCTCGGAGAGGAACCCGTAGCCCGGATGGATCGCGTCGGCCCCCGTGATCGCGGCGGCCGACAGGATCGCCGGGACGTTCAGGTAGCTGTCGCGCGCGGGCGGCGGGCCGATGCAGACGCTCTCGTCGGCGAGGCGGACATGCATCGCATTCGCGTCCGCCGTCGAATGCACCGCGACCGTGCGGATGCCCATCTCCTGGCAGGCGCGGTGGACCCGCAGCGCGATCTCGCCGCGGTTCGCGATCAGCACCTTCTCGAACATCGCGCGCTATTCAAGCAGCATCAGCACCTCGCCGTACTCCACCGGCGCACCGCTCTCGACCAGGATGCGGCTGACGGTGCCGGCCTTCGGCGCCTTGATCTGGTTGAAGGTCTTCATCGCCTCGATCAGCAGCAGGGTCTGGCCCTGGACGACCGTCTCGCCTGCCTTGACGAAGGCAGCGGCCCCGGGCTCGGGGCCGAGATAGGCGACCCCGACCATCGGCGAGACCACCGCGCCGGGATGGGCGGCGTCGAGCGTGGGCTCGGGGCGGACGGGGTCGGCCGGACCGGCGGCGGTGCGGACGGAGGGGGCGGCGAGCACGGTGGTGGCGGTCTGGGCGCGCGCGACGCGGAGGCGGCTCTCGCCCTCGGCGATCTCGATCTCGGCGAGCCCGGTCTCGTCGAGCAGCCCGGCGAGCCGCCGGATCGCCTCCTCGTCGATCGCGATCCGCGTCATCGCGCGGTGCCCCCCATCCGCCGCGGCGCGGGCTGGGCAGTGCCGATCAGGCCCAGCAGGCCGGCCATCGCCTCGATCGCGAGCCCGTATCCCGTGGGCCCGAGCCCCGCGATGATCCCGGTCGCCGCCTTGCCGGTGATGGAGGTGTGCCGGAACGCCTCGCGCCGGTGGATGTTGGTCACGTGCACCTCGATCACCGGCAGGTCGGTGGCGAGCAGCGCGTCGAGCAGCGCGATCGAGGTATGGCTGAGCCCGCCCGGGTTGATCACGATCCCGGCGGCGCGGTTGCGACAGGACTGCACCCAGTCGATCAGCTCGCCCTCGTGGTTCGACTGGCGGAACTCGATCTCCAGCCCGTGGGCGGTCGCGCGCGCGCGGCACAGCGCCTCGACATCCGCCAGCGTGGTGCGGCCGTAGAGTTCCGGCTGGCGGGTGCCGAGCAGATTGAGGTTGGGGCCGTGGTAGACGGCGACCAGGGGGGCGGCCACGATCGGGGATCCTGGGGTTGACGGGTGGGGGGCCTTAGCATGCACCCGCGCGCCACCGCAACGCGCGGCACTCGCCCCGATCGCCCCGGTGCGGTAAGCTGGTCCGGCCATGACCCCATCCGAACTCGCGACGGTAGCGGCGATCGTCGTACTGTTGGTCCTCTCCGCCCTGTTCTCGGGCGGCGAGACCGCCTTCACCGGCGCCTCCCGCGCCTTCATCACCCGCCGCGCCCGCTCGGGCGACGCCCGCGCCGGTCGGCTCGCCCGGCTGCGCGAGCACAAGGACCGGCTGATCGCCGCCCTGCTGATCGGCAACAACCTGGTCAACACCACCGCGACCGCACTCGCGGCCGGCCTGCTGATCGCCTGGTTCGGCGAGGAGGGCGTGGTCTATGCGTCGCTGCTCATGACCGCGGTGCTGGTGGTGCTGAGCGAGGTGCTGCCCAAGACCTATGCGATCCAGCACCCCGACCGGACGGCGCTCGCCGCCACGCCGTTCCTGGCGCTGACCTACCGCGTGTTCGGGCCGGTCGCGATCGGCGTCAACGCGGCCGTCCGCGGCATGCTGCGCCGGCTCGGCGTCTCCATCGGCGGGGAGCGGGCCCAGACCGAGGAGGAGCTGATGGGCGTCATCGCGCTGCACGGCGAGGGTGGCGCGGAGGCCGAGGCAGCGGTGGAGGAGCGGCGCATGCTGCGCGGCGTGCTCGCCCTCGACGACCTGACGGTGGCCGACGTGATGACGCATCGCAGCCGGATCGAGGCGCTGGACGCCGAGGCCTCGCCGGCCGCGAACGCGGCGCGCCTGCTCGCCACCCGCCACGCCTGGCTGCCGCTCTGGCGCGACGGCGGGCGGGACCTGCTCGGCGTGGTCGAGACCCGCGCGGCGTTGAAGGCGCTGCACCAGGCCAAGGGCGACCCGGCCGCGCTCGACCTTCATCCGCTGATGGCGCCTTCGCCCCTGGTGCCCGAGACGCGCCCGCTGCTCGATCAGTTGCAGGCGTTCCGCCGTTCGCATTGGCACTTCGCGGTGGTGGTGGACGAGTATGGCCAGATCGCTGGCTTGGTCACGCTCCACGACGTGATCGAGGTGGTCGTCGGCGAGATCACCGAGGCGGGTGAGCAGATCCTGGCCGACGCCGTGCACGGTGCGGGCGAGGTCGAGGTGCCGGGCGAGACCCGCGTGCGCGATCTGAACCGGGAGCTCGACTGGTCGCTGCCGGAGGACGAGGCGATGACGGTCGCGGGCCTGCTGATGGCGGCTGCCCAGGGCACGCCGAAGCGCGGCGAGGCGGTGGAGATCGCGGGCTACCGGTTGCAGGCATCGGATCTGCGGGGCCGGCGGATCGCCCGGGTGCGGATCGTCGCGCCCCAACCCGAGGCGGGGGAGGGCTGAGCAGCCCGGCCATCCGTCGCACCGGGCGGGCAGAGGGGACATCGGGGCGGGGCCGCTTCAGGCCGGGCCGACGTGCCGCCTCCGCGGCCCGCGAGCCCCGCGATCACCCCTCGGCGACCCGGAGGCGCCGGCGATTGCACCCGCCCGCGCCCACAGGCATTCTCCGCCGCCGATCACGGAACCCCTGACCGCCGGACACACAAGGAGCGCGCCGAGCGCCATGATGTACTTTGCCCGCTGGAAGATCGCCGCCATTCTCGGCGGGATCGTCCTTGCGGCCATCCTCGTCATCCCCTCCTTCGTGCCGAAGGACCGCCTCGGCGCGGCCGGCGAGTACGTGCCCTGGCGCCAATTCCATCTCGGCCTGGACCTTAGGGGCGGCTCTTACCTGCTGCTCGAGGTCGACATGGAGGCGGTGATCCGCGAGCGTCTGGGCAACCTCGCCGACGGCGCGCGCACCCGGCTGCGCGGCGCCAATATCGGCTATACCGGCCTTGCCTCGCAGGGGCGCAGCGTCACTCTCCGGATGACCGACCCCACCCGCAGCCAGGACGCCGTCCGCCTGCTGCGCGAGCTCGCCAATCCGATCACCGTCGGCCTCGCCGCGCCGCAGCCCGACCTCGAGGTGACCGCCGCGCCCGACGGCACGATCGCGATCACGCTCTCCGAGCCGCTGCTGCGCGAGAAGGCGACCCAGGCGGTCGAACAGTCGATCGAGATCGTCCGCCGCCGGATCGACGAGACCGGCGTGGTGGATCCCGTGATCGCGCGCCAGGGCGCCAACCGCCTGCTCGTCCAGCTCCCGGGGATCCAGGACCCGGAGCGGATCAAGCAGCTGATCGGCACCACCGCGCGCATGACCTTCCATCTGCTCGACGACACCGCCGACCTCAGCGCCCGCACGCCACCGCCCGGCGTCATGTTCCTCGACGGTGACCGCGGCCCGGGCGGCCAGCCCACCCGCTACGCCGTGCGCCGGCGCGTCGAGGTGGACGGGGCGAACCTGACCGATGCGCGTGCCGGCCAGGACAGCCGCACCAGCGAATGGGTGGTGAACTTCACCTTCGACTCCATCGGCACGCGCCGCTTCGCCGAGGTCACGCGCAACAATGTCGGCCGGCCCTTCGCGATCGTGCTCGACAACCGCGTGATCACCGCGCCGGTGATCCGCGAGCCGATCACCGCCGGGCGCGGCCAGATCAGCGGCAACTTCACCGTCGCCTCCGCCAACGACCTCGCGGTGTTGCTGCGCGCGGGTGCCTTGCCCGCGCCGCTCACCGTGATCGAGGAGCGCACGGTCGGGCCCGATCTCGGCGCGGACTCGATCCGCGCCGGCGCGATCGCGCTCGCGATCGGCTTCGTGCTGGTGATCGCCTGGATGTTCGCCTTCTACGGCCTGTTCGGCCTGTTCGCGAACATCGCGCTGATCGTGAACATGATCCTGCTGCTCGCGGTGCTGTCGCTGATGGAGGCGACACTCACCCTGCCGGGCATCGCCGGTATCCTGCTGACGCTGGGGATGGCGGTGGACGCCAATATCCTGATCAACGAACGCATCCGCGAGGAGGCGAAACGCGGGCGAACGCCGATGAACGCGATGGAGGCCGGGTTCAAGCGCGCCTTCGCCACCATCGTCGACAGCAACCTCACCACGCTGCTGGCGATGGCGATGCTCTACGCGTTCGGCTCCGGGCCGGTGCGCGGCTTCGCGGTGACGATCTCGGTCGGGATCATGTGCTCGATGTTCTCGGCGATCGTGTTCGTGCGCATGCTGATGGTGCAGTGGGTGCGGGCGCGCCGGCCCGCGGCCCTGCCGGTCTGAGGAGGCGCGCGATGCGGTTCCGCCTGGTTCCCGACGGCACCAAGATCCCGTTCATGCGCGGCCGGATCCTCGGCCTCGTCGTCTCGGCGATCCTGTCGATCGCCTCGGTCGTGCTGTTCGTCTATCCCGGCATGAACTACGGCATCGACTTCAAGGGCGGCGTGCTGGTCGAGGTGCGCACCCCCGCGCCGGCCAATTTCGCCGAGATGCGCGCGGCCCTCGGGCAGGCCGGGGTCGGCGAGGTTGCGCTGCAGCAGTTCGGCTCGCCCACCGAGGTGCTGGTGCGGATGGAGGCGCAGGAAGACGAGGCGGCGCAGCAGCGCAACGTCGCCGCCGTGCGCGCCGCGCTGGAGCAGGTGATGCCGGGGGCACGCATCGTGCGCACCGAGGCGGTCGGCGGGCGTGTCTCGGCCGAGCTGTTCGCCGCCGGCATGACCGCGCTCGGCATGTCGCTGATCGCGATCCTGCTCTACATCTGGTTCCGCTTCGAATGGCAGTTCGGCGTCGGCGCCGTGGTGACGTTGATCCTCGACGTCACCAAGGCGGTCGGGTTCCTCGCGATCACGCGCATCGAGTTCGATCTCGCCACCGTCGCGGCACTGCTGACCATCATCGGCTACAGCGTGAACGACAAGGTCGTGGTCTATGACCGCATGCGCGAGAACCTGCGCAAGTACAAGACCATGCCGCTGCGCGAGCTGATCGACCTGTCCATCAACGAGACGCTCTCGCGCACGATCGGCACCTCGGCCACCGCCTTCCTCGCCATGCTGCCGCTCGCCTTGCTGACCACCGGCGCGATCGAGGGCTTCGCCTGGACCATGCTGTTCGGCATCGTCGTCGGCACCTCGTCGTCGATCTTCATCGCCGCGCCGATCCTGCTGTTCCTCGGCGAGAACCGGCTGCGCCGCGGCACCGAGTCGGCGGCGCCGGCCGCCGTCTGAGCCGCCCCATCGGTCGGCTGCGAGCCTGGCCGCCGATGGGACGCGCGGGGGCGAAGCGCGCCGCCGTGCGCAGCACGGGAACCGCCGCCCCGTGAGCGCCGGCCGGCCGCGCCGCACCCGGTCGCATGTCGCGTTGCTGACCGCGCTCGAAGGCGGCTCGGTGGCCTTCGCGCTCGCCGGCTTCGCCTGGCTGGGCGTGGTCTATCTGCGCATGCTGGTCTCGCCCGCGCCGCAGGAGATGCGCGAGGGCGCGCTGATCGTCACCACGCTCGCGCTGCTCGAGTTCCGCAATCCCTATGCCCTGGGCGCCTTGGCCGAGGCGGCCAATCTCTACGGCATCGTCTATCCGCTCGCCGTGCTGCCGGCGGCCTGGCTGTTCGGCGCCGGACTCGCGGTGCACCGCGCGGTGGCCGGACTCGGCTTCGCCCTCGGCGCGTGGCTGCTGCACGGGATGCTGCGGCGCGAGGGCGTCGATCGGCTGACCGCCGGCCTTGCGGCCGCGCTGGTCGCGGCGGGCTGGCTCTACTGGGTCGGCGCGACCGCGCGCCCCGACGGCATCGGCGTGGCGCTGATGATGGCGGCCTACGCCGCGGTCGCGCCCGATCCCGAGGACCCGCGCCGCTTCGCCGCCTGTCTTGCGGTCTCGCTGCTCGGCCTCGCGACCAAGCTCTACTTCGTGTTCCCTGCCGGCGTGGCGGCAGCCTATGTGTTCCTGTTCCGCTCCTGGTGGCGCGGCCTCGCCTTCGGGGTCGCCGTGCTTGGCGGCATCGCCGTCACGCTCGCGCTGCTCGCGATCCTCTTTCCTGGCTATCCGGTCCTGGTGCTGGGCGCGAACCTCGCCGCGACCGGCTACGACCTTGGCCACCTGATCCGCCAGGCGTGGGACTGGGCGGTGTTCAGTCTGCCGCTGCTGGCCACGCTCGGCGTCGTCGCCGCCCTTCGGCTCAGTCCGCCCCCTTTCTGGAGCTTTGCCGCGCTCGCTGCGCTCGCCGCTCTCCTGCTCGCACTCGGCGGGCATACCGGCGCGCATATGAGCTACTTCTTCCACCTGCTCTCGCCGCCGCTCGCGCTCGCCGTGCTCGGCGCCGGCGCGCGCTGGCCCGAGCCGCGCCTTGCCTTCGCACTCGCGCTGCCCGTGGCGATGCTGGCGAGCGCACCCTGGTTCCTGCTTGACCCGGACCGGCTGACCGCGGCCGAGGCGCGCATCGCCGTGGCCGGGCGGCTGATTGCGGCCGCGCAGACGCCGCTGGTCACGACCGAGCTCGCTGCGCTCGCCGCCCTCGACGGCAAGCCCACCCCGGAAACCGGGCACAGCGAATACTTCGCCGACGCGATCGCGGTGGTCCCGCCCCGGCTGCTCGCGCCGCTGTGGCTGCCGCGCGAGACGATCGCGCGCGAACTGGCCGACCTTGCCCGCGCGGTCGAGGACGGGTTGGCGGCGCGCCGCTTCGACGTGGTGCTCGCCAATCGCGGCTCCATCCTGGTGCGCCGCGAGGCGCTGCAACGCGCCGGGTACCGCGTGGTGGACCGGATCGAGGTCGAGATGGCCTGGAGCTTCCAGCGCTGGACGGTGGATGTCTGGCGCCCGGTGGAGTGAGCCTCAGCGCACCCCGTCCGGGATCGCGTAGGTGATCGTCATCTGCGCCACCTCCGCCCCGCCCTCCACCCGCGTCACCTCGGCCAGCATCACCGCGAGCCGCCGCCCGACGCGCAGGGTGCGGCAGTCGCAGGCGAGGTCGTTCAGCCCCGCCGGGCGCAGGAACGAGACGTTGAGGTTACTCGTCACCGCGAGCGGCATGGGCCCGATCACCGAGAGCAGCGCGATCCAGGCCGCGACATCGCCGAGCCCCATGATCGCCGGTCCGGACACCGACGGGCCTGGGCGAATGTTGCGCTCATCGAGCGGCAGCACCACGCGGCAGTGCCCGCGGGCATAGTCCGCGAGCACGAGCCGGCCGTCCTTGAACCCGGCATGGGGGTATTCGCGGCGGAGGAACGCCTCCATCGCCGCGCGGTCGAGCGCGGGTTCGCTCATGCCGTGCCGGCGCGGACGGACAGGCGCCGCCGGGTCACGGCGACGCGGCGAAGCGTGACATGGGTGCCGGTCCTCCCCTCGATCGTGCCGCGCATCGGATAGCCCGGCCGGCGGCGCGCCGCCGCCGGGACTCACGGGTTCGTGATGGTGCCCCCCTCCGCGTCCGGACTGCCATTGCCGCGATGTAAGCAAAGCGCCATGCTGGCCTCGGGAGAAACACCGGCAACACGGGGGAAACGGCAATGGGCATGCATGTGGGACGTTTCGCGGCGGCGGCCGTGGTCGCGGCGGGGCTCGGCCTGGCGGCGCCGGCCGGGGCGGCGGTGATCACCTATACCGAGCCGCCCGACCTCAGCGGCCTGCCCCTCTCGCCGACCGAGCTCGGGGCGCTTGGCGTCGGCGTGAACTCCGTCACGGGCAGCATCTCCTGCTCTGGGAGGGGCTGCGGTTCCGGCGACCCTGTCGACTCGTTCAGGGTCCAGCTGGCGGCCGGGCTTGCCATCACCGATATCAGCATCACGGTCACCGGCTTCACCGCAACCGGTGGGGTCGAAGGTGGGATCGGCGCCATCGGCTCGCTCGACGCGGCGACCGGCAACTTCGATCTGGTTTTCTCTGGCGATCTGGGTCCGACCAGCGTCTTCGCCGGCGCCGCCGCCGGGCCGGGCGACCTCACGCTGGCCACCGGGCTCCGGGCTTTTGTCACCGGGGAGATGTCCTACAATTACGTCATCGCCATCACGGTGGCGTCGATTGCACAGCCGATCCCCGAGCCGGCGACGCTGGCGCTGTTCGGCGCGGGGCTGCTGGGCCTGGCGATCACCCGGCGCCGGCGCGCCGCGCGCTGAGCCGCCCGCCCGCGCTCAGGACGCAAGCGCGGCGTCCACGGCCTCGCCGAGCCGGGTGACGATCAGGTCGAGCTCCGGCTCGGTGACGGTGAAGGGGGGTGCGAGCGTCACGTGGTCGCCGCTCCGCCCGTCGATCGTGCCGCCCATCGGATAGACCAGCAGGCCGCGCGCCATCGCCGCCTCTCGCACCTGCGCATGAAGCCTGCGCGCGGGATCGAACGGCGCCTTGGACGCCCGGTCGGCGACCAGTTCCAGCGACCAGAACAGCCCCCGGCCGCGGATATCGCCGACATGGGCGTGGTTGCCGAAGCGCTCGACCAGCCGCGCCTCCAGCCCGTGCCCGAGGGCGGCGACGCGCGCGATCATCCCGTCCGTGCGGAGCACCCGCTGCACCGCAAGTCCGGCCGCGCAGGCCACCGGATGCGCGGCATAGGTATGGCCGTGCTGGAACGCGCCCGAGCCGTCGCGGATCGCGCGCACGATCCGCTCGTGCACCAAGAGCGCGCCCAGCGGCTGGAAACCCGCGCCCAGCCCCTTCGCCACCACCAGGATGTCGGGGGCGATGCCTTCGGCGTCGCAGGCGTGCAGGGTGCCGCAGCGGCCCATGCCGCACATCACCTCGTCGAGGATCAGCAGCACGCCGTGGCGGTCGCAGATCTCGCGGATGCGGCGGAAATAGCCGGCGACCGGCGGCACCGAGCCCGCGGTGGCGCCGACCACGGTCTCGGCGAGGAAGGCCGCCACGGTGCCGGGAGGATGGCGCGCGATCTCGGCCTCGAGGCTGTCGGCGGCGCGCCGTCCGTACTCCTCCTCGGTCTCGTCGTCGTGCCTGAAGCGGTAGGCGAAGCAGGGGTCGACGTGGCCGGCGGGGATCAGGATCGGGTCGTAGAGCGCGCGGCGAGCCATGTTGCCGCCGACCGAGAGCGCGCCGAGCGTGTTGCCGTGATAGCTCTGCCGGCGCGCGACGAAGCGCGCGCGGCCCGGCTCGCCGATCTCGACGTGGTACTGGCGGGCGAGTTTGAGCGCCGCCTCGATCGCCTCCGACCCGCCGGAGACGATGTAGGCGTGGCTGAGCCCCGCCGGCGCGTCGGTCAGCAGCACCTCGGCGAGCCGTTCGGCCGGCTCGGACGAGAAGAACCCGGTATGGGCGTATTCCAGCCGCCCGACCTGGTCGCGCACCGCCGCGACGATCGCCGGGTGGGCGTGGCCGAGGCAGGAAACCGCCGCCCCGCCGCAGGCATCGGCGTAGCGGCGCCCCTCGCTGTCAGTGATCCAGAGCCCGTCTCCTGCAACCGCCACGGGCGGCGCAGTGTGCAGGCTGCGGTGGATCAGTCGTGACTCGTGAAGCATTTCTTTACACACTCCGGCCAACGCGCCATTTTATCCGTGATCCGTGTCGCGCTTCTTGCGACAGGACCCGCACGCGTGCGGGGCGAGCGGGACACGCGCGTGACGCTAACAGACTCAGGTGAGGCACGGAACATGGCCGGCGGCGATCCGACCGAGCGCCTTGCGGCCGTGCCGGCCGCGCTCGCGCCCTGGCCGGCGCCCGGCGCGACGCCGCCCCTTGTGGTTGCGCGTGGCCCCTCCGCTGGGCTGCTCGCCGGGATCGCTGCCCAGACGGGCGATGGCGAGGTGCTCGTCGTGCCAGGGGCCGACGCCGCCATCGTCCGTCTCGCCCGCGCCGCTGCGCCGCCCCCCTTCGTGCTGGTCGAGGCCGCCGCGGTCGGGCGGGGCCTGGGCCGCTTCCTGCGTCTGCTCGCCGACCCCGATCTCGCTGCGCCGATCGTGGTGGTCGGCGAACCGCATCGCGCGGGTCGGGTTGCCGCCGCGGCGCGGCGGCTCGGGCTGCCGTCCTGCGCACTGGACGCGCTCGATCGATTGCGCGAACTCCGGACCGTTCTCGCCGGCCTCGCCGCCATCCCGCGCGAGGACGCCCCCGTGCTCACCGCCGCGGAGCTCGCCCGGGCGATCACGGGCGGGGCGATCGTCAATCGCTACCAGCCGCAGGTCCGGCTGTCCGACGGCGCGCCGCTCGCGCTCGAGACGCTCGCGCGCTGGGAGCATCCGCGCCACGGCACGCTGGGAGCCGGGCAGTTCATCCCGCTTGCGGAGGAGGCCGGGCTCGCGGCCGACCTCGCCCGGCGCATGGTGCGCCGGGCGGTCGCCGACATGGCCGTGCTGCACCGCGCCGGCCACCGCTACACCATGGCGCTGAACCTGCCGCTCGACGTGCTGCTCGACCCCGCGACCGCCGACGAGCTGGCCGAGGCCGTGACACAGGGCGGGCTGCCGCCCGAGGCGCTGACGATCGAACTCACCGAAAGCCAGATCGCGTACGACCTGGTTGCGGTCCGCGACGCGGCGCTGCGTCTGCGCGGGCACCGGTTCGGCGTCTCGATCGACGACTTCACGCTCTCCGCCGCGCAGACCGGGCTGGTCTCGCTGCCGTTCAGCGAAATGAAGCTGGACCGCTCGCTGGTCGTCGCGGCCCTGGCCGACCGCACTGTGCGCGGGGCGCTCGCGAGCGTGGTGCGGATGGCGCACGGGCTCGGCCTCGTGGTGGTGGCGGAGGGGATCGAGACGCCGCAGGCCTGGGTGGTGGCGCGCGAGATCGGCGCGGATCTCGCCCAGGGTTGGATGGTCGGCCGTCCGCTGCCGGCGGGCGCGGTCGCCGCCTGGGCGGCGTCGTGGATCGCCGCCGGCCGCGCGCAGCCACGCGCCTGACAGGCTGCGCTGCACCCTGAGCAGAGCGGACCTGCTTTTGATGCGCCGGGCGATCAGTTTGTGCGCCGCAGCGCGAGGCCGGAAGATCCGGGTCGCGCCCGACCAAGGACAGGGTCCCGGCGGGCCGAACGCCTGGCCGTCGCCGGATCAGGGAGAAACCGCATGGCATTGTTGAACAGGCTCGGTCGCCGCGTCGCTCTGAGTGCCGCGGCTGCCACGATCGCGCTCGGGCTTGGCCTGAGCGAGGCGGCAGCGCAGGAGCGTGTCCGCTGGGGCGTGCCGATCGCGTTCGGCTCGAACCTCACCGCGCTCGGCGATACCCTGCCATGGGTCGCGGACCGGTTGCGCGCCATGTCGGGCGGGCGGATCGATCTCCGCGTGCAGGAGCCCGGCACGGTGATCCCAGCGCTCGGCGTGTTCGACGCGGTGAGCGAGGGCAAGGTCGACGCGGGCTATACCTGGATGGGCTACGAGATCGGCAAGGTGCCGGCCTCGGCGCTGGTCGGCGCAACCCCGTTCGGGCTCGAATCGATCGAGTTCGCCGCGTGGTACTGGTTCCATGGCGGCAAGGATCTCGTGCTCAAGATCTTCGAGAGGCACAACGTGGTGCCGATCTTCTGCGGCACGATCAGCCCCGAGGGTGCGGGCTGGTTCCGCGCGCAGATCACCAGTCTGGATCAGGTGCGCGGCCTGCGCTTCCGCGCCGCCGGCCTCGGCGGGCGGATCTGGGAGAAGGTCGGCGCCTCGGTGCAGCTGCTGCCCGGGCCGGAGCTCTACCAGGCGCTCGAGCGGGGCGTGCTCGACGGCACCGAGTTCAGCCTGCCGACGGTCGACGAGCAGCTCGGCTTCCAGCGCGTGGCGAAGTTCTACCATCTGCCCGGCTGGCATCAGCCGTCGACGAACCAGTTCCTCTATGTGAACAAGGCGGTGTGGGACAAGCTGCAGGACGCGACCAAGGCGATGATCGAGACCGCGTGCTACGCGGGCGTGTCCTACTCGATCGCGCGCGCCGAGGCGCTCCAGGGTGCCGTGCTGAAGCGCTTCCGCGACCGGGGGGTCACGGTCGCGCAGCTCCCCGACGACGTGATCAGGCGGTTCCAGGAGGCCACCAAGGAGGTGCTGGACGAGCAGGCCGCGCGTGACGCCGACTTCAAGACCGTGCTCGAGAGCATGCGCCGGTTCCAGGCCGAGCATCAGCCCTGGAAGCATCTCGGCTACCTGCCGCGCAACTGGCCCGTGACCCAGTGAGGGCCTTAGAGCCCATCCGGGAAGTTCTGATTCACGCTGAGGAGGTTGCGGCGAGGCGTCGGAGCATGATGCGGATCA